>CAMDNO010000104.1 GCA_945902955.1 Porphyromonas cangingivalis | reverse complement strand
GCAATGCGGCTTTTGCGACTTCCGTTTAAGATTCCCGGATTTTCACGCTCTTTTGGAGTCATAGAGTGAATAATGGCCTCGATGCCTTTAAATGCATTTTCGTCGATATCCACATCTTTAAGCGCTTTTCCCATTCCCGGAATCATAGCAGCCAAGTCCTTAATATTACCCATTTTTTTAATTTGGGCAATTTGCGAAAGGAAATCGTTGAAATCGAATTGATTTTTAGCAATTTTCTTTGTCAGTCGGCGGGCTTCTTCTTCGTCGTATTGTTCCTGAGCACGTTCTACCAGCGAAACAATATCACCCATCCCAAGAATACGGTCGGCCATACGCTCGGGGTAGAACACATCCAAAGCGTCCATTTTTTCGCCTGTACCTACAAACTTAATAGGTTTGTCGACAACCGAACGTATTGAAAGCGCAGCTCCACCACGTGTATCACCATCGAGTTTCGTAAGTATAACTCCATCAAAATTAAGGCGGTCGTTAAATTCTTTGGCTGTATTTACGGCATCCTGTCCGGTCATGGAATCGACTACGAACAGAATTTCTTGCGGTTGCAATGCTTTTTTGATGGCCGCAATTTCGTTCATCATCACTTCGTCTACCGCCAAGCGACCTGCGGTGTCCACAATAACTACATCGTTGTTGTGTAGTTTGGCATATTTAATAGCAGCTTCGGCAATAGCAACTGGATTTTTACTTTCTAAATCCGAATAAACAGGTACTTCTATTTGTGCACCAAGAACTTTGAGCTGTTCGATAGCGGCAGGGCGATATACGTCGCAAGCAACAAGCAGCGGATGTTTGCCACGTTTGTTTTTCAGTAAGTTAGCCAATTTACCCGAAAAAGTAGTTTTACCCGAACCTTGCAAACCCGACATTAATATAATGGTCGGATTGCCTTTCATGTTGATGTCCACGCTTTGTCCGCCCATGAGTTCGGCTAACTCGTCGTGTACAATTTTTACCATCAACTGACTTGGTTTCAGCGATGTTAATACATTCTGACCTAACGCTTTTTCTTTAACAGTGTCGGTAAAAGTTTTGGCAATTTTGTAGTTTACGTCGGCATCCAAAAGCGCTTTACGAACGTCTTTTAGCGTTTCGGCAACGTTAATCTCGGTGATTTGGCCTTCACCTTTCAGAATTTTAAACGACCTTTCGAGCCGTTCGCTTAATGATTCGAACATATAGTTTGTTTTTTATCTTTTCCCCTTTATGGGGTAGGGGCTATTTATTTTTTTTTTGAGAATGCAAAAGTACAAAAAAATGTGCTTTATCAAACAGCATCAACATTTTAAAAACTATAAAAAAACATTTCACAGCTTTGACATGTTATTTTTTTCAATTTTTATGCAAAATGTAAAAAAAAATCGTACATTTGCTACCCTTTTGCCTTTAAAAGGTTTTTTAATTTTTCAAAAAAATAAAACAAAGTATGAGAAGATTCCTAATGTTAGTATTCGTGTTTATAATGGCTGTGGTAGCTGTTAATGCACAAACAAAATTAACAGGTAAAGTGCTGATTACCGGTACCGAAAAGCCATTACAGGGTGTAACTGTAACATTAATGCAGCAAAACTTATCGTCGCAAACCAATGCTGCCGGCGAATTTACGCTTAGTTACCTCGAAGCCGGCGACGAAGAAGTGAGTTTTTCGTTACAAGGTTATTTTACACAAATAAAATTGGTAAATATCAAAAAAGATGTTACTACTGATTTAGGTGTTGTAATGCTTGTGGCTGATAATCAACAAGAAATGAAGCAAGATATTGTTCTTCAATTAAGTGAAAGTGCGTTTGATGGCGATGAGTCTCGTTCGCAAAGTATTTCGGGTTCAATTTCGTCGAGGGGAGATGTATATAATTCACAAACAAGCTACTCGTTTAGCCCTATGCGTTTTCGTTTGCGTGGATACGACCAAAATTACGAAACCACATATATTAATGGTGTTATGTTTAATGGTTTGGAACGTGGCGAGTTTAATTATTCGGGCTTGGGTGGTTTAAATGATGCTATGCGAAATCAAGAAGAAACTATTGGCTTAACTTCAAATAATTTTAGCTACGGAAATCTTGGAAGTACAACAAATATCAATACAAAGGCAACTGCTTATGCTGCAGGTTCGAAAGCAAGTGTGGCATATAGTAATCGATCGTATAAACTGAGGGCTCAATATACATTCGGAACTGGTTTAATGACTAATGGGTGGGCTTTTGCTGCTTCGGTTGTGGGTCGATGGTCGGATAAAGGTATTGTCGAAGGTACTTTTTACAATTCAGCTGGGTATTTTCTTTCAGCCGAAAAAGTAATTAATCCCAAACACAGCATTTCGATAGTAACTTATGGTGCACCTACTAAACGTGCACAACAAAGTGCTTCAACTCAAGAAGCTTTTGATTTAACGGGTTCAATTTATTATAATTCCTACTGGGGTTATCAGGATGGTAAGGTTCGTAATTCGCGAATTGTGAAAAGTTTTGATCCAACAGCCATTCTTTCGCATGAATTTAAAATTAATGAAAATTCTACATTGCGCACGGGAGCAGCATTTCATTATAGTATGTATAGCAGTTCAGCTCTTAATTTTTATAATGCTCCCGATCCACGCCCTGATTATTATCGCAATATGCCAAGTTTTGTTACTAACCCTTCTTCTCAAGCTTGGCTAACTGATTTATGGAAAAATGATCCACAGACTTCACAAATTAACTGGTCTGAATTATATCAGTCGAATTACCGCAATAATAATGTTGTCAATTTTACCGATACAGCAAGATACTCAGTGGAACGTAGGCACAATAATTTAGTTGAAACCACTTTCAATTCGACATATATCAATCAACTGAATAAAAACTTGAAACTAACAGCAGGTATTCAGGCAAAAACGTCGAAAGGTATTCACTTCAAAACTATGGAAGATTTGTTAGGTGGAAATCAATGGGTTGATATTGACCAATTTGCAGAGCGTGATTTTCCTTCTGATCCCAATATTATTCAAAATGATTTAAATAACCCAAATCGCAAAATCAAAGTGGGTGATAAATTTGGGTACGACTACGATGTTAATGTAAATCACGCCAGCACATTTATTCAAAATGAATGGATTTTACCACAGTTCGATATTTTTTATGCAGCGAATGTATCGTTTACCAATTTTTACAGATATACACGTATGAAAAACGGTCGAGACCCACTTGTAAAAGATAATACGTGGACTTCAAAAGGTAAGGAGTGGTATACAGTTAATCCATCGATAAAAGGTGGTTTTACATATAAAATTGATGGTAGAAATAAGTTTTATATGAATGGAACAGCCGAAACAAGAGCACCACAAGTAAATAATTCTTATGTTTCGGTGCGTACAAAAGATACTGCTGTACCAATGAAAAACGAAGAGGTTGTTTCAGGTGATGTGAATTATGCATTTGTATATCCTAAGCTACGTGGTCGAATATCAGGCTTTTATACACAAACCAATAAAAGTTCTGATTTATATGGATATTACGATGACGAAAAACAAACTTTTGTAAACTTTATGTTGTCGGAAATGAAAAAGCGTTATATGGGAGTTGAAATGGGTATTTCGTATAAAATAAATAGTAGTTTTACTGTTTCGGCTGCCGGTACATATTCGGATTATCGTTACAAGAGTGATGCTTTGGGAATTAAAAGTCCTGAAAACGGTTCGTTTGCCGATGTAATGGATACTGTAAAAATAAATGGATTTCATATTGCAACCGGACCACAGTTAGCAGGTAATATTACACTCGATTATTTTCACCCTAAAATGTGGTTTGTAGATTTAACATTGAATTATTTTGATAACAATTTTCTTGATTTTGCTCCTAATCGTTTCTTAAAATCTAATTTGGCATTATATACTAACGATGCAATTAAAAATGCTTTAGGAACGCAAGAAAAATTAAAAGGTGGATTTATGCTCGATGCTTCGATTGGCAAGGTTATTTATTTAAAGAACCGCAAATCAATCAATTTTAATCTGAGTGCAAGTAATATTTTAAATAATACAAGCTTAATAACCGGAGGTTACCAACAAGCTCGTTTACCATTGGACGATAAAGCAATAGATGTGAATGCTTTAAACAAATTTCCCAATAAATATTATTACGCTTGGGGTATAAATATGTTTCTGAATATTGGTATGCGTTTCTAAGTATTATTAAATAGTTTAAAGTAAATATTTATAAAGTGAATATGGAAAAATATAATAAAATAGGATTTTTTGTTGTAGTGATTACATTTTTAATGTCATGTGCTAAAACTGATTTCGAGGTTATTTCGCAAGATCAACTGCTTGGCGATTCGTTACAAACAACCTATACAATACAGCAGTTAATTACCGAATTCGATTCTAATTACGATGCATATTCAGACACAACAAATTACAATGGAGGACTTTTTACCACCAAAAATATTGAATCGAAAGAACCGGTTGTAATTAGTGGGGTTGTTACTTCGACCGATGTGGAAGGCAATGTGTATAAATTTATGACAGTTCAAGAAACTGCTCCTAACGGGCTTGCTATCAAAGTGTCGATTGATGTTAGTGGTCTATCTGCTCGTTATCCTTTGGGGCAGCGAGTTTGGATAAAATGTAACGATTTAGTACTTGGCAAATATGCTCAATCTTATCAGTTAGGTATAAAATATGAAAATCTTACCAAATCTAAAATTAAAAAATCCATAGATTCGACCATTTATCGCATAGAGCCGGGTCGTATTCCTCCGCCAATTGCTTCCAAAATTATTCATTCTTATGGATTGCCTAACCCATCGTTGATAAAAACTGACACAATGACCATTGCTCAAATTAAAGCAGCCGGACAAAGCATTATCAATAAGTTGGTTTGTATAAAAAATGCCTATTTTACTGGCAAAGGTGCTAATAATGGCTACACGTCAACTATCACTAACGATGAATTAATTTTTGCTCCGAGCACCAATGGAGTTGGATATCCACAATCAAGAGAAATTCAAGATGGTACAGGATCATTATTTGTATCAACGAGTGAATTCGCTAAATTTGCAAATAAAGAATTACCAACATCAAATTATAAAGGTAATATTACAGCTCTTTTAGGATGGTATAACGATAAAGAAATGAATATCAATCCTAGCAAAATCTATCATCAATTAACATTACGTAAATTAACTGACTTAGGTAAGGGTTTTGAAGAGTATCATTCTAAAAATAAATAATATGGTTATGAAGTATATTAATGGTTTATATGTAGCAATTTTGTTCTTTGCTTTATTTTCGATTGTATCATGTTCTAATTTAGATGAATCTATGGTTGAACCATCTTTAGAAAATAAAGTAGTTTATGCCGAAACTTTTGCAAACAGTATGGGTAAATTTACTGAGGTAAGCGTTAAAGGTATCCCAAAGTGGGAATTTTCAGCGCAATATTCATGCATGGTAATTACAGGATTTGTTGATACTAATGGTGATGGTACAAAAGAGAATATTGAAAATGAAGATTGGTTAATATCGCCTGAAATTGATTTAGCTGGGATGTTGGCAGCTAAAGTGTCTTTTCAACATGCTGGTAGTTATTTTGCAAGTATTAGTCAATCTACTACATTATGGATTTCTGAAACCTATACAGATGGTGAGATTAAATCAGAAGATTGGTCCCAAATTATTATTACCAAAGATATTACAAATAGTAGTGACTTTACATTTGTTACTCCCGAAATAAGTCTTACACAGTATGTTGGAAAAAAAATAAGAATTGCATTTAAGTACAACTCAAGTGATGTGAAGGCTGGAACTTGGGAAATAAAAAATTTCACGGTATCATCTGGTGAAGCAATTGTAGCTCCAATTAAGGATAATGGTAAAGGAACAGAGCTATCACCATTTAATGTTGCAGGTGGAATGGCAAATCAAGGTGTTTCGGCATGGATTAAAGGCTATGTTGTTGGCTACGTATGGTCTGGTAGTTTTACATCATATACATTCGGTGCTGACACTTGTACACAGGCTACAAATTTACTAATTGCAGATACAATTCAGAATTTATATATAGCACGTTGTGTTCCTGTTCAATTACCAATTGGAGCAATTAGAACTGCATTAAATTTACCAGCAAACAAAACTTTGATTGGTAAAAAAGTTACTCTATATGGTTCTTTGGAGTCATATTTTAGCACTGCAGGTCTAAAATCTGTTTCTTATTGTGTTTTACCTGATGGTACAACAGTTGGAACAAAACCAGTTGAACCAATTTATTCACAATCGTTTGCGAATTTTAGTCAGGGTGATTTTACTATAAAAAACATAGTGGCACCTACTGCAATTCCTTCTATTTGGCTTACTTCTGCCTCTTATGGAATGGTAGCTACTGCATTTAAAAATCCAACCAATTACGCTTCTGAAGCATGGTTAATTTCACCAGAGATTGATTTAACAACTCAGACAACGGCTAAAATGAGGTTTGAGCACGCAATTAATTTTGTTACAATAGCCAATATTAAAAATGAAATGACATTGCATATTTCAACTAATAATGGTGTGAGTTGGACTCCTCTTACTATCCCAACTTATCCAGCTGGTAACAATTGGACTTATGTGAGTTCAGGTGAAATTAATCTGTCAAGCTATATTGGAGGAAAAATTAAAATTGCATTTAAATATCTTTCAACAACAACTAAGGCAGGTACTTGGGAAGTTAAAAACTTTGTAGTTTATAAATAAATAGCTAATAAGTTATGAATCAAAAGAAACGCTGCAAACTCTTCATTTGCAGCGTTTCTTTTTTCAAATAAAATTCACCTCAGCCGTTAAATCTATTCCGAATTTCTGTTTTACCGATTGTTGAATGAGCGAGGCAAGGTGTGCAATTTCGGCTCCTGTGGCTCCACCGCGGTTAACCAAAACCAGGGCTTGTTTGTCGTGAACCCCTGCTTTACCTACTGTTTTGCCTTTCCACCCGCATTGGTCGATAAGCCAAGCTGCGGGAATTTTTTCGGATTTGGAGCTTATAAAATAATGGGGCATTTCGGGGTACTCAACTTGTAATTTTTCAAATTGTGTGCGGCTGATAACGGGATTCATAAAAAAACTACCAGCATTGCCAGCTACTTTGGGGTCGGGAAGTTTGCTTTCGCGAACTGCGATAATTGTTTGTCGGATATTTTGAAGCGACAAAGTTCCATTTTTCAATACTTGTTCTTCTAAATGCTGATAATCAAGCTTATAATTTGGCTTTTTTGTAAGTTTGAACAATACGGAAGTGATAGCAAACTGACCTTTCAGGCTTTTTTTGAAAATACTTTCGCGATAATCGTATTCGCATTCGTTGGTGCTGAAAATGCGTTTTTCGCCTGATAATAAGTTGATTGCATGCACTTCCATTATGGTATCGCACACTTCAACGCCGTAAGCGCCAATATTCTGTATAGCCGATGCACCCACTTCACCCGGAATGAGCGATAGATTTTCTATTCCCCCCCAGCCATTTTCTACGGCATAAGCTACAAAATCGTCCCAAACTACGCCCGCACCCACTTCAATCAAAACATGCTCGTCTATTTCGCTTTTTACCAAAATAAAATTCAGCTCCGAATGGAGCATAATTCCGTCAAAGTCGCTCAAAAACAGCAAATTACTACCATTGCCAATATGTAACACTTTTTCATTTTGCAATAAACCCGATTGAATAAGCTCAATGAGTTCGTTTTCAGACTGATAGTGAATAAGTAGTTTTGCTTTTGCTTCTATTCCGAAAGTATTTAAATCAACCAAAGAGGCATTCTCAATTTTTTTCATTTTAGCATTTCATTTTTTGCGAAATCAATTATCTTTACTTCTTCTTCGGGGTGAAACCAATTAATTTCCTTGTCGCGATTAAACCAAGTCATTTGCCTTTTGGCATACCGACGAGAGTTTTGTTGTATCATATTTACTGCAAAATCGAGCGTCCAATTGCCAGCAAAATACTCGAATAATTCTTTGTAACCTACTGTATTTAAGGTGTTTAAATTTCGATGTTCAAAAAAAGGTTTTGCTTCGTCAAGTAGTCCTTCTTCCATCATTTTCAATACACGGGCATTAATCCGTTCGTAAAGCTCTGGTCGCGGACGATTCAAACCAATTTTCAGGATATTAAAAGGTCGCTCTTTTTTTGTTCCGGTACGAAATTCGGAGTAGGGTTTGCCCGAAATACTACAAATTTCGAGAGCATGCAGAATACGTTTTGGATTCATTATATCCACTTCTTCGAAATGAACAGGGTCGAGACGTTTCAGTTCATTTTGAATGTATTCAAGACCATTTTCAGCGTAAATGTTTTTCCACTGATTTCGTGTTTCTTCGTCCACTGTTGGGATGTCGTCGATGCCATTACACACCGCATCGATATACATCATGGAGCCTCCTACAAGCATCACAACATCGTTTTCCTGAAATAGTTTTTCGAGCAATTGCATTACGTCAGCTTCGTACTCTCCGGCATTATATGTATCGAAAATAGAATGTGAACCAATAAAATAATGTGTAGCCCGAGCCAATTCGGATGGGGTAGGAGAGGCGGTGCCAATTTTAAGTTCACGGTAAAACTGGCGAGAGTCTGATGAGATAATAGGACATGCGAAATTCGAAGCTAATCGCAGACTGATTTCGGTTTTTCCAACTCCTGTTGGTCCAAGCAAAACAATTAATGTTTTATCTTTCGTTTCTGACATTAAACTACGAATTAAACAAATTACACTAATTACGCGAATTTAATTCGTGAAATTAGTGTAATTCGTAAATATTTAAAATATATATATTGTCTGACAATGTCTTTTATTCCAACTTGTTATCGTCGGTAAATAAAGTACTATCATCAAAATTCATATCACCAAAACCTTCTTCGTCCAATTCTTCTATATCAAAATCCTCATCTCCGTAAAAATTTTCGTCTAAGTTCAATTTGGGAGCAACTGTTATAGCCTCTTCTGCAATAATCTGTATAGGCGCTTTTCCTTCCGAGATGCTTACTTCTGCTTTTGCCACATTTTTTCCCGGAATAATATCCGCAAGTTCCATAAAGAAAGCTCTATCGGAAATCACATCGAAAATAAACAACAATTTTTGTTTTTCGTCGGAGATGAGCTCTTCTAACTTCGTATCCTCCATCACCAAATTGTCATATTCCGAATCGGTATCCATTTCAATTAAGGTGATTTCCTGACCTTTTTCCCAATCATCGGAACAGATAAAAAACGATGTCATTTGTTTTTTATCATAGTTTACCGAATCCAGAATTGCATTTTGAAGATCCAAAAAAGTTGCTTCGGGATCGATATTAATTACTCTGACAAAATTATCAACCTCATCAGATAGTACAGTAAATTTATAAATCATGTTTCTGCTGTTTTATTTGAATGTAAAAATAATACATTTTTTTAAAATAATCATCGTATTATTACTGTTTTTTTTGTCCAAATTAGCTTTTACATAACAAAATATTTTCATTTTACAAGATGTAAATTCAAAACAAATCACATTATCTGGTTACATTATTAACTGCATTCGATACTTTTCCGGCGCTTCGTATCTTGTTAGGGGAGTTGTTACTTTGGTTTTTGGTGCTTTTACTTTCTCCTGCTTTATCCGAATCTGAATTTACGCCCATAAGCGAACTTTTTCCAATTTTTGTTCTTGCTTCTTTTTCGGGAACAATCAGCACATCGGCACTACTGGTAGGTCGTTGTTTTTCGAGCCAAAAAAAGTTTTTGAGGTAAATATCGCCACCAGTTAATTGCCCCATGGGGTACATCACGCCGCTTGTGGCGGTTGTCATTACAATTCGCTCGGCTTTTTTGTTTTTCAAATGCATTACCACATAGCTGCTTTCGGTTTTGTTTAGCCCCACTATGGTTGAGTCTGCATCGTCAATAGGATAATATATAGTTTCAGCATTTCCGTTAACATTCACACGTCGGAGTTCGCTACTATCAATGTGCGCAATCATTTCTTTACCCGAAAGCTGATTGAAGGATAAAGAGTCCACCTTTTGAATTGCCATTGCATCACGTTGAATATGAACCCGTTCTACTTTTTTGTTTTTAGTAAAAGCTTGAATAAATTCTCCCGAAAGTTGGTTTTCGTCTGCCCAAAGCACTGGTTCTCCATACATATTAATCACCGAGTCGCGTTCCGAAAATACCAACGAATCGCAAATGCCCTGAATGTCATTGCGATACAAACGCACATTCATATATCCTTTGGCAATTTTGAATGTCGAATCTTTGTATGTTGAATCTTTGAATGTCGAATCTTTGAACATCGATTCTTTGAACGTTCGAAGTGTATCGGCGTGGAGCCAAAGCGTGTCCTTACTCGACCAATCGACCATTAGGGCTGAATCGGTTGCTACGCCAGCCTCGGTTAATTCGTTGTAAAACACATAATCACCATAAAGTGTAGTTTTTTGAGCTGAGTCGGTAAGTGCCACATTTACAAATGCTTCGCCGTATTTTTTGGCTTTATCGTAATAGATGGTATCGCCTGTCATTGTTTTACCATCTTTGTGTTTTACAATCGATCTATCAAGAAGCATCATTCGCTCATTTGCCGTATTATACCAGCCTTTTGATGAGTATATATCTGTTTCGTTTTGATAGACTACTTTTGTTGGCCCTACTATATTGGCAAAATTAGTTTTTGTATTATATTGTAATGTATCCGCATTCATAGTATAGTTCGGATTTGTGAGAACCACATTTGTACGAAAAAGGGCATCATTGTTGGTTGTATTGTATTGCCCCCACAGCGATGTAAGCGTGTTTTCGGGGTCAACAATTTTCCCTCCTGTGTAGTAATAGGCTAAATTTGTATTTCTATCAAAATTCAAACTATCGGTTGTGAGTGTTGTTTTTTTGTTAATCATCTTCGCATTTTGACGTAGTCGTGCAATTCGGAGGTTGCCATCGTAATATAAAAAATCGCCATAAACAAATAGCGTATCTCCCTGCACAATTCGCACATTACTGAATGCGTCCAACGAGTTGGCTTTTTCGTAGAAATAGGCGCTATCGCAATACAAAAATGCGTTGTCGTGCTTGAAACGTACATTTCCTTTCAGAACTTTTAAATCTGGATTTGTAAATTGGTCGTAAGCCAATGTTTCGGTATTTTCGAGATAAACCAAGGTAGCTTTGCTGTTATTCAGCGGATTAACAATGGGCGCCAATGGCTTGGGTGGCAAAAGTGTTTTTACAGATCGGCGTGTTCTTTTACTTTCTTTTGTCGTTGCCGACTTTGCTTTTGTTTGTTGGTTATTCAAAATTTCTTGCCGTAACTGTCCCGGACGAACCTGTGAAGCTGGTTTCGTAAAAAATAAACAAAGTACACCGCCCAAAACGATGTACTTTATTATACTAAATTGTTTAGAATAGATACCCATTAAGTTTAAAACTATAAACTATATACTACGAACTATAAACTACCAACTACTTCTTAATCCAACCTGGATGCTGAAATTCGCATTTTTGCCAAGCAGGATCGATGCTAATATACGTTTCTTTTTGTTTTTTTACAATCCAGTTTTTAATAAACTCTTCTTTTTTAATACCTTCATAATAGCCTTTTAGCATTTGATAGTCGTCGATAAGATTTGCTTTGTGGTTAGCAATTTTCGATTTCACTTTCACCACAGCTACCACTTCTTTGTTTGTTGTTGGGCTAATCATCGAAAACGGCTTCGATATTTCACCCACATTCATAGTGTAAACCACTTTAGCTACTTCCTGAGGCAAATCTTGATATTCAAATTTCGATGTGCCCGATTTCTGATTTAGCATCAAACCTGCATTCATAGCCGTATTTTTATCTTGCGAAAAATAAATTACGGCTTGTTCGAAAGTTGTTTTCTCATTCCGAATAAGTTCCGAAATAGAATCTAATTTTTGAATGGCTTTGTTTTTATCTTCAAGCGAAATGCGAGGTTTCAACAAAATATGTCGACAATTTAAGCGGTCGCCACGTTTTTCTATTAACTGTATAATATGGTAACCAAATTCGGATTGAACCACTCGCGACACTTTTTTAGGGTCGGTAAGGTTAAATGCCACGGTTGCAAACTCGGGTACCAACTGACCACGACCCATAAAACCAAGTTCACCGCCACGTTTTGCACTTTCAGTATCTTCCGAATAAAGTCGGGCAAGTACCGAAAAATCGGTAGTTCCTTTATTTGCTCGGTCTGTAAAATCGCGCAAACGTTCTTTTATGCGGTTTGTCTCTTCGATAGGTACTGGGGGTTCAAAACTAATGATTTGCAACTCGGCTTGTGCAGGCACAGTCGGAATACTATCGGAGGCCAAAGAGTTGAAATAGCGACGTACATCGGCTGGAGTGGATTTTATATCGCCTACTAATTTTTGCTGCATTTGCTGAATAATCATTTGGTCGCGAATATTATTTCGCAAATCTTCGCGCAAATCAATTGTTTTTTTACCAAAATACTCTTCCATTTTTTCTTTCGACCCAATTTGCGAAATGAAAAAACTCAAGCGGTTTTCTACCTGATTCATCACATTACTCTCGCTTACTTCAATGCTATCCAAAGCAGCTTGATGTAAAAATAATTTATTAATCGCAATTTGTTCTGGAATAGTGCAATAGGGGTCTCCTTGCACAGGTGTGCCTTCGTACTGAGCACGTAGACGTTGCTCCTCAATTTCCGAACGTAGAATAGATTCGTCGCCAACAATCCAAATTACTTCGTCAATAATATTTTTCTGACTGAATAAATTTCCAGAAAGTAAAAGCATGGTAAAAACCGAAAATAAAATCTTCTTCGTCATAATTTATTGTATTTCTTTGAAAAAAGTAACTGATTCGTTTTTGATAGCATCGTTGTAAATATCGTCTTCGAAATTGGCAATAAAATCAGCCTTCAATTTATTCAATATCAGGTTAATGATTTTAGGTTTAGCCATTTCGTAAGGTTCTGTTTGACCAATTAATTTCGATGCTTTTATGTTTAAAAAATAATGTTTGGTACTATCGCTCAATTCTACAAAGCGTCTTCCCGAGAGGTAAGAAGTTTGATCTTCGAGCTGTAAAGGCAGTTTTTTCAAAATTTCGGAAAATGGAATCCATCGTTCGGCAAAATAATCGTAACTGATTGCATGTTGCATGCTATATTTTTCGATACTTTCGAGCGATTTAGTGTTACCCAACCTTACCCAATTGCGAACATTTGCCATTTGTGGTGCATTTTCGGGCGTAATTAATAAAATGCCCTGAATCACATTTTCTTTTAGTAATAATTGGTCTTTGTATTTTTCATAAAAAGCTTTTATTTCATCTTCCGTAGGTGCTTTTGGCAAACGTTCTTGCAACAATTTTTGTTGGTATTGATGTATGATAAGCGATTTGCGATAATCCTCCAACAGTTGTTCAATTTCGGCTTTATTGGTAATATTTCGCTCCGCATTTTCGTACAATAGCACATTGGTAACCCACTTTTGCACAAAGCTTTGCGCAATTTCAGCACTGTCTTTAGCATTTACGTTTGGAGGCATAATATCTTGTATTTCATCTAAATACAAAAATTTTCCTTCCACCTCTAAAATCTTTTGGCGGGCAGTGTCAGCCGATTTTTTTCCACAAGAAAAAAATGCTGATAGAATAATTATGAGGAGGAAAAAATAACTGATTTTCATACTACAAAGCAAAGATAATATTGCATTAGCATATTCCATTCTAATTTACATTTAATAAATCAGAATAAAGATTTTTTAAGTGAGGGTTAAAGTGTCAATCCTAACCCAAAACTTAAAGCAAAAAGCAAAGTTCCCAGAGCTAATTTGCCTAATTCGGGATAAAGTTCGATGGAATTTTTGTAGGTAAAAACTTTTTTCAGGTTTAAAAATAATACTGGAAATGAAATTATAAATAACCATTGCCAAGCCGAATTGTAATTAATAACAGTGTAAATTACTGCCGATATAGCAGCACCAACAACCAAAATTAAATGATATATTTTTGCTTTTTGTGGTCCCATACTCACTACAATGGTGTTTTTGTTGGCGTTTTTGTCCGCTTCGTAGTCGCGTAAGTTGTTCATGTTGAGCACGCCGGTACTTAGAAATCCCATAGCCGAAGCAGGTAGGAGCAAATTCCAATTAAAGGTTTGAGTATGCAAAAAATAAGTTCCAATTACACCCACAAGACCAAAGAAAATAAACACAAAAATATCGCCCCATCCTCGATAACCATACGGATTTTTACCTACCGTATATTTTATGGCGGCAGCAATAGCCGAAATGCCCAATGCGCCGAAAATCAATATGTTAGTAATGTCAATTCCAGCAGTTCCTACTAATATAAGTGATAATCCCGAAATGATTGTGAAGATGCCAATAATAATAATGCCCCTCAACATTTTTTTTGGTGAAATTTTACCTGATTGCACCATGCGTTGTGGACCAATACGCTCGGCAGTATCTTTGCCATTCACAAAATCACCATAATCGTTGGCAATGTTCGAAAGTATTTGTAATAAAATAGTGGTAAGCGCTGCCAATCCAAAAACCGACCACCGAAAGCCACCCGCAGCCATTGCCAAAGCCGAACCCATAATAGTATTCGATAAAGCTAATGGCAAGGTTTTTAGCCGAAAAGCTGCTATCCATGATTTGAAATTAGCCGAAAATGAAGTTGGTACATTGTTTTTGGGGTTCATATTGTTTCAAATAAAAATTATATTCTTTATAATTTATTCAACTTTCGCAAGTAAAATAACTTGCTGATTTATAACAAAATAACAGCATATTAATTTGGTAAAGTCGCTGAAAATCAGTAACTTTGTGTCGCTAAACAAAACCCAAATAATATGCTGCGACACAAAGATACAATAAT
>CAMDNO010000103.1 GCA_945902955.1 Porphyromonas cangingivalis | reverse complement strand
TGACAACTTTAAAAATTGTTGGGCTTTTTTTGTGCGAAATAAAATTAGAAATGTGGAAGCTCTATGTTCATAACAATAGAAAAAATTATAAATAATGTATATTATACTTGACAAAAGAGCAAATTAAAACTATTTGCTATTACATTTGTTTTTTCAAAATCGAATTTGAATAGAAGTATTAGCAAGCATTTTAGGTATTATAAAAAATAAAAACAAAATTATATGGTTGAAAATCAAGTTAAAACAGGGCATCCAAAAGGGCTATACCTGCTTTTTGTTACGGAAATGTGGGAGCGTTTTAGTTATTATGGCATGCGCGCATTATTTATGCTCTATATTACAAAAGCATTGTTGTTCGACAAAGAATTTGCTTCGCAATTGTATGGTAGTTATACAGGTTTGGTGTATCTTACGCCACTTTTAGGTGGCTATATTGCCGACCGATATTGGGGAAATCGTCGTTCGATATTCTGGGGAGGAATCCTGATGGCTATTGGACAATTTTTTATGTTTCTAAGCGCCACCTACTACCAAGAACCCTCCATTTCGAAATACCTGATGTTTCTTGGGTTAGGAACTTTAATTCTGGGTAATGGATTTTTCAAACCGAACATTTCCACTATGGTTGGAAGCCTTTACCAGCCACAAGATGCGCGAAAAGATTCCGCATACACCATTTTTTATATGGGAATAAATATCGGAGCGGGCTTGGCCCCATTGTGGTGTGGTTTTGTTGGCGACACGGGCAATCCGGCCGATTTTAAATGGGGCTTTCTTTCGGCGGGTGCTGGTATGTTGATCAGTGTAATAATATTTGAACTACTTAAAAATAAATACTTGGTAAGCCCCGAGGGGGAACAGTTGGGACTGAAACCTACACCAAAAAGTGTGAAACACACCGAAGATTTAAGTAAAAGCTTAACTCCAACCACGCCACAGTCCAAAACCAGATTATATGCGTCACTTGCTGGTTTTATTGCATTGATAATGGCATTTTCGGTTAATTTCGATGCGTTTTCGTCCGGCGTTGGTTACTTCGAAAAAGCCGATTGGATTGGTTCTATCATTTTTGCTTTGAGTATTATAATGCCAATTTTTATTGTAACGGACAATTCGCTTACAAAAATTGAAAAGTCGCGCATACTCGTGATTTATATCATAGCGTTCTTTGTAATTTTCTTTTGGGCAGCATTCGAACAAGCAGGTGCATCACTCACTTTCTTTGCCGACGAGCAAACGGATAGAAACATTTTTGGTTGGGAAATGCCCGCCTCTGCATTCCAGTCGTTTAATGCCATTTTTATTGTTATTCTCGCTCCTGTTTTTGCTTTGCTTTGGCAGTTTTTGGGCAAAAAGGGCATCGAACCAAGTTCGCCGCTCAAACAAGCAATGGGTTTATTTCTTCTTTCTATTGGTTATTTGGTAATAGCAATGGGCGTTCACGGCGTAGATCCGAATGTGAAAGTAAGTATTTTGTGGATTACAAGCCTTTACCTACTTCACACTATGGGTGAGCTTTGTCTTTCGCCTATCGGTTTGTCGATGGTTAATAAATTAGCGCCTGTGCGTTTTGCTTCATTGCTTATGGGTGTGTGGTTTTTGAGTAATGCTGCTGCCAACAAATTTGCAGGCACACTGAGTGGTTTATACCCCGAAGGTGGAAAAGCCAAGTCGTTTATAGGTTTCGAAATTGCCAACCTCTACGATTTCTTTATGCTCTTCGTATTTATGTCGGGTATTGCAGCAGTTATTTTATTCTTCCTTTCCAAAAAGCTAAAAACATTAATGCAAGGTGTTTAATATTTTTTATTAGCTACAAAAAAAAAGACCTGAACACATTCCTGTTCAGGTCTTTTTATATATAAATTTGGAATTACTTATCGTTAGCAATAAGACCAAAATCTTACACGATACTTACAACTCATAAAAACTGGTATACTTTATTTTTTTGATGTTTATATTTCAATCTTTTACATTTCCATCAATTTTGAGAGTTTTGCTTGTTTCAATCTTATTCGAAGCAGTTTTTACCTTTGCTATATACAAACCGGTTTCGAAAGAAACATTAAGGCTGGTATTATTATTCGATTCAATTTGCTTTTGCAAAACTAATCTTCCCGATAAATCGTACAAATTCATTGTCGCATTTTCGTTCGTTGCATTTATAATGTAGATTGTATTTCCACTACTATAAATTTTTAACGCTCCTGATTGGTCACCTACCACTTCGGTGGTTAAACCTGCTGAGGTAAGAATTTTAAATCGTGGTTCGGAGCTCGTGTTTGTCATGCTGAAAAAATACTCTGTTCTACTTTGGCTAATATCCACTAAAGCATTTGTTTTTAAGTCCAATAAATAAATGCTATTGTAGTTCGAAAGCATATTTTCGTTCGTTACTACCAATTTATATTGTGTGTCGTTTTTACCTGCCCGAGCTGAAAGGACTGTTTCATGTATGTCGGGAACCGTATTTATTTGATAATTATTATCGGCTTCAACCGATTGTATACGTGCTGTGCCAGCATCTCCCGCCATTTTTGGAGCATCCCAACCATTGTCGTAGCCACGCGTTGTGCCTTCATGACTAAAAATCCAAGCTACATCGTGGTCGGCAGTAGCACCAATTAAATTAAAACGCATACTCGATAAACTTTCTTGTTTAGCTCGTTGAACGGAGAAATTCTTTTGCTTAACTGCATCGTAATTTATGGTAACCGAACCAGGAGTAGTCCCAAGTGTTTTTATCATAAATCCTTGCATACTAGGTATTTGTCTTGGTAGTGTCGAATGACCTGCAGTGCCTTTTGTAATGGCTGTATACTGCCCAGCAGTATAGGCGAGACTGTCGGAGCTAACAGAGCCTTTGTTGCTTGTCCAATTACTTAAAGATCCTGTATTGTATAGATAAACAATGGCTTGTGTGTTATTATCAAAACTAATTGCATTAATGTCGATAGCAGCTGTATAAGGATTGCCAATAAGATGTTGTCCGGGATACTGCGAGCCAGAAGTTTTAGGTGTATAACTCAACGTTTTTGTGAACGATTGATTATACAATTCACCAGTAAAGCTATAAATAGTAGGTGCGACTTGTGCAATTTCATACCCATTTATATTCTGCATAGCATTACCATTAGCAAGTTGAATCCACAAATTAGATGTAGTATTGCTACCCGCTTCATTGTGTTTACGTACATAACTGCCTTCGAATAAAGGCATTGCGTAAGCCGAAGTTTTTACGGGTATACCAAAGAACTGCCATTTAAAATCAGATCTTGTATTACCAACCACAGTCCAACTGGCTTTGCTGTACATTTCTACGGTAGCCTGTACAGGAGCATTAGCAGCATTATGATAAATGAGTGTTCCGCTTGGCAAAGTAGAACTGGACTTAATTAACAATCCATTTACACCTGCGTTATTGGATATTGTACCCGCAATGTCGAGCATTTTTGAGGGCGAAACCGTTAATGCCGTGCCACTAGCCAATGATAAGTTTCCTCCTACTGTAACTACATCTGAAATGGTGGTAGATGCTGTACCCGATAAATTCAAATTTCCATTCATGGCGAGTGGAGCTACGGGCAGTGTTTTGATGCCACTTCCACTAAGGGTTAAATTGTGGTAATGTTTTGTTCCATCGGGCAAGGCAACTGTTTGAGCAGCACCATTGTACTCGATAGTGGTGTTATTCATATCGGCATACCATTTTCCTGTTCCTGTGCGTGTTATGGAATTGGCTATTTTCATAGTACTTGCAGCCTGATTGGTAATGTCGGCTCCAGTAGCAATTTCCACATCATAAAAACGTGTCGTTCCCGATAAGCTTGTTCCGGATGTAGAGAAAACAACTTTACTTGTTCCAGGGTTATTTCCCAAAGTGTTTTGATCTTCCCAACCACCACTCAAACTTAATGTATTGCTACCCATAGTTAATGCTCCACCATTTTCGATGGTCATGGTATTTACGGTTTTATTAGATGCCAATACGCATTGATGCAAAGTGGTAGAAATATCCGGAATAATTACATTACTTACAGCGGTTGGCATTGCAGCTGGTGTCCAGTTTGCATCTGTCTCCCAGTCGGTACTTTCCGAACCATTCCACACTGAATAGCCTGTTACATAATCGCGAAGCGAAAAAATGGTTCTCCAATCGTGATCTGTTTTTTTGATAAAATAACTGATAGGTATATTGGACAATCCTATGTAATTATTCGCAAAATCGAAACTCGATCGTCTGTGTTCAAAAGATAAATTTTCTGTACCTTGAATATCGTAATCCATTGGAACCAAATTACTTTCGGTATTGGTATAATAAGTGTCGCTGATAAGATTGCTACTTGTAAGTTCGCTATCCAGATAGTGAAAAGTAGCATTTACCTTCGGTGTCGAAGTATATCCTTCGGGCACTGTTGGCACAATTTCGTACATTCTTTTAATACCTGCTCTAATTACATCGGCTACATTAATAGCAGGTGCACTTGTACCAATGGTAGTTGTAACCGCAAGTGCATAAGGCATTGTTCCGTCAGTTAAAGTAAGTGTTGTGTATTGATTACCAAAAGTATAGGTAGTATTTGTAACTATTGTGGTTCTTTTCACCGTACCAGTTACGTCGCCGATGCCAACAGTGGTTGCTGCAGCTCCCAAAGTAAGGATATGCGAATCTAAATAGACCGTTTTGTCAGTGCCTGGGTAAGTTCCATAATTGTTTGTCATTTCCAAACTACCTTTTGTATCGGACGGATTTGCACTAAGTAAACTGAGAACACCATTGATAGTAAAGTCGCTACTTGATGTAACTCCACCTGTTCCACCGCTTGTAATCGTAAAATTATTTACATTGCCTGTAAAAATGCTTGCCGGAAGCACAATGGCATCTGCATTGGCAAAAGCCATTGTTGCTGAGGTATTGCTTGCATCAATATTTCCACTTGAGCGTGTTGGCGAGTTACCTGCTAATGTTAATGTATTGGCAGCCAATGTAAGTGTTCCTGCTGATAAATTTAACAAACCATTTACAGTAAAGCTTTGATTTCCCAGCATTACTCCACCCGAACGATTGATGGTTAAGTTATTGATTGAAGGCGTAGAAGAGAATAAACTGTTCGGAAGGGTTAAAGCATCAGTTCCACCGAAATTCAATGATGAAAGCGAACTAACATTTAGTAAACCTGATGTTTTGCTAATTGTACCGTTTATCCCCAAAGTGGTAGCACCAACATTCAAATTCCCGGCAGTTAAAATCAATTCATTGTTTACATTTTCATTAGTTAGCAAAGTAGCGCCTGCGCTATTGTTGATGGTTAGTTTATCAAAATTGGTATTAGTTGTACCGCCAATTGTTTGTGCAGCAGTGCCATTCATTATTACCCCATAACCAGCGGCAGCATTAAAAGTCCCATTATTCTCAAAATTACCAGCAATGGAATGATTAAAGTTTCCGGTATTGAATGTTGTTCCATCGCCAATAGTCATATTTCCACCTATGGTAATGGCCGCAGCAGCAGTTGTAGTAGTAGTTTCGCTTGTTGAAAAATTACCCAATACTCCTAAAGCACTTGCAGGCATTGTTTTAGTATCACTTCCACTTAACTCTAAGTTGTAATAATTACTGTTCAAAGGCAAAACCACTGTTTGAGCCGCACCATTGTAACCAAAGGTTGTAACGCCATTATAATTTGCATTAAAGCTCGAATTTGAAGTTTTGCTAAAAGTGTTGGAAACCCGAGTAGTTGAACCACTTATTAGTAATAACGAACATGAATCATGAGGAATTGTAATATTGTAAAAATTAGTATTACCTGCTATCGATGCATTCGTTCTTTTGAAAACAACTGTGCTTGTACCTGCTTCAAAAGTACCTGCATTGAGCCACGAAACTGTTCCATTATTCTCTTCCAATGCCCCATTCACATTTATTGTACTGCCTCCGCCTTCCATTGTACCACCAGCTTCTATGCTTATGGATTTTACATTTAATATACTGTTTGTTCCGCCTTCCATTCTACCACCAGCTTCGATGCTAATTGACTTAACTTCTCTGGTGGAATCATTCGGAAGTTTGGCAGGATGAGGAGTGTTATTTGGAATAATAACATCACTTGTAGTAGTTGGAATTAAACTTCCCGACCAGTTGGCAATTACACCCCAACTACTTGACACTGAACCCAACCAGACATAATTACTTGTTGATTCTTTGGCACTCATCATCCATATTTTTGCCTGACTTTGTGTTGCACCAAGAACATAAGCCAACTCACCAAAATAATCATTTTGAGCTAAATAGAATATACTATGACCCGAAAGCGAAATCCAGTTTTGATCGGTATTAAGTTCAGTCTTTCCATGTTCGTGTGGCGAAGTACCAGCATAAGGAATGTGGTGATCCCAGAAAACCAAGTTGCTTTCTGTTATTCCATTTAATTCACTTTCTAGATAATGAAGGTTTAATGTAAATCTTGTTGGGGTAGCTCCACCTGTACGTACTATTTGGTAATACCTTTTGATAGTATTACTCTTTTTAGCATGCGTACTTCCTATTGCCACAATAAATTTAATTTTTGTAGGCATGCTATCTACTGCAGCATTATAAAAACGCATAGTAGAAAGTTCATTCCCAAAAGTATAGGTAGTTTCGGGTGTTATGGTGTTACGCACGATTCGCCCTGTAACATCGCCAGCACCGGTGGTAGTGGATGTACCTTTCATTTCCAACTCATAAGTTGCATCCATATCCAACAAACCTTTCACGTCGGAAGGATTGGCAGCATTTAAGTTTAAATTCCCAGCTATCGACAAGTTGCCGCCTGCTGTAACACCTGCTGAAGTATTTAAAGTAAGCTGTTGAATATCGCCTGCAAATAAAGAAGCTGGTAAAGTAATGGCGGACGGATTCGCAAAAACGACACTTGCCGCTGCATTGCTTGCATTAATATTTCCCGAAGTTCTTACAGGAGTACTGCCCGAAAGTGTTAAGGTATTTGCCCCCACAGTAAGTGTTCCGCTGGTTAATGTTAAAGTGGAGGCAATATTTACATTTCCAATCATATTAACGCCAGTTGCACGGTTTATTGTTAAGTTGGCAAGTGTTAAAGCGGGCATACTAATAGCTCCTCCGGCTCCACCAATAATCATATTGGTAGAAGTACCACCTGTTAAAGTTCCAGTGAGTGCAGTAACAATTCCATTGAAAGTTAAAGTATTAGCACCAATGGCAAAATTACCTGCCACCAAAGCAATGCCTTTTTCTATTGTAAAATCGCCATTCAAGGTCAATCCACTTGCATTATTAACTGCCAACGAATCGACAGTATTATTTACAAAAGAGCCCGATGGGATACTTTGCGCAGCAGTTCCGGCAAATATTATTTTTGAATTAGCGGCAGTAGCATCTATTTTGGCACTATTTGTAAAAGTTACATTACCGGTTAAAGTAAATTGTTTTCCATTCAAAACAAAATTTTTGGTAGATTGTGCGTTGGTAATGCTCCGCAAAGATCTGTTTTGGTCCAATATACAATGATTAGTTGGCGTTTCAGCAAATGAAATGTCTGCACCAGTGGGTGGCACTTCACTTCCTTCCCAGTTGGATGCTGTGGCAAAATTGGTACTTGTAGCACCAGTCCATTTATAAATTACACCTTCGTAAGCACCCATTTTTGGGGTAATTGCCCTTGCTGCATTTGCATAATCGACAGTTACTGCTGCAACACTTACGCCCGGCAAAACGGTTACTCCTGTTCTATAATCAGTATCGGTAGTGCTGCCAGCATCTGTAAATCCAGGGTCAGTATTCAAACTATTCACATCTTGCGAAGTACCTATTTTCCAATTTGCTAAATTAGTTCTTTCGAGCGTCCCAATTTTACCAAGTACCGATCCGGCATAATAGTAATCGTTGTAATCGATGGTTGTATTGGCCACACCAGCTAAAACAATAGCATAATGTTTTCCTGCAGAACCACCCGTACGAGCATTGTAGAAAATATTGTTTCTATAATTTCGGGTAGATGTATTAAAATTATTCCACAGCGCAGCCGTATTTGCAGTTGTGCCAGTAGTAACCGTTCCAGCTAAATATACTGAATTAAAATAAATTGAATTGTTATTTGTAGCCCCACCTTCGTCCCAAATACCATACATCAAATAGCCATTCGAAACGCCTGTACCAATATTTACAATATTGTTGGCGGTAGTTGTTAGGCCATTAAACAAAACAATTCCATCAATTTCTGATAAATAATCCGAACTCGAACAACTTAAACTATGTACGAAATTTTCGGTAACACTATTTGAACCACCGGAAGTATTCGAAAAAAAGATTCCGATCACATTATTTCTTTGATTGGTATTTGTATTGTAAATATCATACACTTTATTTCCTTTTACAATTTGTGAAGTGCCAGAAGTAGAGGTTTGTGAAATGCCAATAATAGTTGCTGATGTTTTTTTTCCACTATTACCGCTTGTGGTTGATAGATTTCTTACCGTGTTGTTCAATATCGTATTCGTACCAGCAGTGGTTTGAATTCCCCTTGTTTTTGAACCAGAGTTTATACCCTCATACCTATTCGTTAAATTAGCAACTGTATTCCCCGAAATGGTTGTAGTGCCCACCGACGAACTATAGATACCGTACACATCCTGCTTTTGTGGAGAAGAGGTTGCTGTGGAGCTAACATCAATGCTATTAGGTGTAGTCAAACTTCCATATAAATTGTTTTGAATATTGGTTACCGCCGAAGCGTTTAATGTTCTGACGTAAATCGACTCAAAACCATGCGAATACGTGGCAGAGCCAACCGTAGTGATGGACCCTGTTTTATTATTTAAAATATTAACTATACCAGCGCTATTTTGTATCATTCCATGCGATGTAGAATAAGTTGAACCATCAAAACTTACAGTTGGAGTTCCGGTATAGCCTGTGCCGCCGGAATTTAGGGTTATACTTGTAACCACATCACTGTTAAGGTTAGCAGTAGCAGTGGCCGCCACAGTGCTTCCAGCAGTAGAGAATGTTATTGAAGGTGCCGAAGTATAGCCGCTTCCGCCTCCAACTATAGTAAATCCAGTAACTGCCCCACCCGACATGATAGCTGTGGCCGAAGCCGCAGGTGTGGTGATAATGATAGAGCCAGTACCTGTTTCGGCACCGATGGTGTTTCCAATAACATCAACATTTCCTGAGTTAATAAATATACCATCCCAAGGGTTAGAGTTGGTGCTGGTATAACTCATGTTCCGAATTATATTGTTTTCGATAGTGCTTTTATTAACCAAACCACCATTAATAAAAATTCCTGCGTAATAATGTGGTTTACTTGCGTTTATAATCATCGCTGTGCCACCGCACTCGGCTTGTGTACCACCAATATAATTATTAGTTATTATATGATTGTTTCCAGTATTTACAAAAATTGGGTAGTATTTCCAAGCTCCTGTTGGCACAAGCGTACTTGTTTCGTAAAAACTATTGTTCGAAATAGTCCAGTCGGACGACGAATTTGAAATATTAATATTGTAAGAGCTTGCAGATGGGCTAAATGCATTGTAAATATTATTATTCCTTATAATATTGAATTTGTTTTCGAGCCCCGAAGTTCCAGATGAAAAAATGGCGTTAAGAGGTCTTGCCAAACCATTGTTCGTTATATCGCAATATTCCACAATATTGTAGTTATTGCCATTTGTCGATGCCGAACCTGTGAAGTAGATTATACCAGTACCATTGTTGTCGGGCGAAGCTTTTAAAGTACAATACTTTATGGTATTTTGTTCGGCAGTGTTAATATATCTAACGATTACAGCACCCGAATATGTTGAAGAATTAGTTAATGTTAGACTCTTTGTTGTACCTACTCCGCCTACTCTACCATCCAAAGTAACGTTATCGGCTCCATTCAATGTTATTATGGGCGAATTAAAATTGCCTGTAATAGAAATGTTGGATGTAGTAGGATAAATATTGACCGAACTGTAGTTGGAAACTCCTCCTGCGCCGGTGTAACCACTTTGGTATAGCACCGCCGAAGCTGTTTCGGTAGTATTGTCAATAAGCTGCAAAGTAATGACTCCGGTTTTTATTGTACCTGCATTGATGGCATCAAAGGCAAGTTTAAGAGTTTCATAATTGGCACCGGTAGCACCTACTGTTTTGGTAATGTCGGAGTAGCACGATAGTTGTACAATGTAAAGTGCTGAAAACAAGAGTAAATGTCTCAATTTGAATAGATTAATCATAATGGTAATTGTTATAAATTTTAAAAAAGAAACTTTTTAGGTGTAATCGAAAATAGTTTACAAAAATAGCTGCTTAAAAAAGTTTCTTTTGTAATATAATTTGGAAAAATGATGTAGCAAAAAATAGTTTTTTTGTAATAAAAACAAATTAGTTCTTATTTCATAATAAACAGTAGCACTGATTTGGATTATTCGATTATTAAAAAAATAATTTATAGTGTCAAGCTAAATGCGAAAACGTATCCATTCAAATTTTTGCAACTACCATATAATTTATTATTTTTGCATAAAAACAATGATACAATGAATTGGTATTTGCAATTGTTTTTTACTAAAAATTGATTTTCTTAATCAAAAATATTTGTGTAAGTTTGTCTTCGAATTAACTATTGTAGTATGAAAAAAATGTTTTTTCTGCATTTCTTATTATTCATTTTCTTTTCTACAAAAGGAGAAAATTTATATGTACAGTTGGATAGTATTATCAACAATCGATTTTATTATATTGAACAACGCGAAAGTAGAATTAAAAGCCTGAAAAATCAATTATTGGGAAGTAAAACAACTTCTGAAAAGTATAAACTTAACAACAAGTTGTTCTACGAATATCAAAAATACTTATGCGATTCGGCCATAAGTTATTTGAATAATGCATTGGAAAACGCATACACTCTTAAAAATCAAAACTTTGTTACCAAAACTAAACTCGAACTTATTTTTCTATACGCATCTTCGGGGGTATTTGAAGAAAGTATCGAATTGCTCAACACCATAAAACAAGAGCATTTAACCGGCGCATTAAAATTGCAGTATTATATAACCTGCGAAAGTTTGTTTGGAGAATTGAAGCGATTGGCTAATGACAGTCGGAATATTGAAAAATATGAGAACAAACGAAAAATCTACGAAGATTCCATATTAATGGCTGCTCCATCTTCGAATGAGCGGATTCTTAAAATTAGAGAAGCGAGTTATTTAAGTGCCAAAAAATATGAAAAGGCACTTAAATTGAACGATTACCGGATGTCTATCACGCCCCACAATGACCCTAAGTTTTCGATTATTGCATTCGACCGTTTTTTAATAGAACGCGAAATGGGTAATTTAGAAGGCGAAAAAAAGTTTTTAATACAGTCTGCGATTTGCGATTTGAAAAATGCAGTCAGAGATAATGCTTCATTGAGCTCATTGGCTAATATTTTACATTCCGAAGGGGAAATAGAACGTGCATATAAATATATTAAAGTGGTACAGGAAGATGCCGCCTTTTATCATGCCCGCTTGCGATTTATTCAGGTATCAAGCGTTATGCCAATTATCGAAGAGTCGTTTCGAATAAAGAGCGAACAACAAAAAACCAAGATTATAGTATCACTTATTGCAATAAGTAGCTTAGCAGTTTTCTTATTATTGTCGCTTTTAATTATCAATAAACAAAAGAAAAAACTCACAATAGCAAAGGATAATTTGCAGCAATTGAATGATAAACTGATGCAATTAAATGAAGAGTTACGGAACTTAAATCACGAATTATCTACTGTTAATCATATCAAAGAAGAATATATCGGTCAGTTCTTAAATATCTGTTCGGTGTATATTGATAAGATGGATTCGATGCGCAAATCAGTACTTAAAAATATAACAACAGGTAAAGTTACAGAAATTCAGAAAAACTTCAATACGAACAAATTAATAGAAAATGAAATTGAAGAGTTTTATCAAAATTTCGATGAGGTTTTTTTACATATTTTCCCGAATTTCGTAGATGAATTCAACGAATTACTAATTGACAATGAACGTATTGAGTTAAAAAAAGGCGAATTGCTTAATGTCGAATTACGAATTTTTGCGCTTATACGATTAGGAATTAACGATAGTGCTAAAATAGCTAAGTTGCTCCGTTATTCGGTAAATACAATCTATAACTACCGCGCGAAAGTGAAAAACAAAGTAAAAGCTTCCCGTGACGAATTTGAATCTATGATTCTAAATATTGGTTCGTTCGAAGTTTAATGCTGATTTCAACCCACACTTTTCCCACTTTTTTTTATTGTAATTAAATGTATAATGTTCAGAATAACTGCATGTTATAGGTCTTAATTCGCTTTGTAAATCCACATTCTTTTTTGGCTAAAAAAATACATTATTCTTTCTTTCTATTTTTGTATCAGAAAATTATTCTTTTAAAATCTAAGAATGTTTTCATATTTGTTTAAAATATATGAGAAAATCAAATTATCAGGTATTGCATTTTGCGATATTACTTTTTACTTTATTTATTACTGGCAATAATATAGTTTTTGCAAAAACAGCAAAAACGACAAAGCAAATTCCAACTAATCCATGGCTCGACACATCGGGTAGGGCTATCAATGCTCATGGTGCCGGTATATTATTTCACAAAAATAAATATTATTGGTATGGCGAAATAAAAGGCGACTCCACCTACCGTTACGACAAAGTAAAAACATGGGAGTGCTTCCGCACCGAAGCCGGAGGCGTGAGTTGCTATTCGTCGCGCGATTTACACAACTGGAAATACGAAGGTGTGGCTCTGGCACCCGTAATCAACGATTCTACACACGCTATTCATCCGTCGCAGGTAGTAGAGCGCCCAAAAGTAATTTACAATGCCAAAACAAAACAGTTTGTGATGTGGATGCATGTGGACAGCCCTGATTATAGCAAAGCGGCTTGTGGTGTAGCTACAAGTAAAACTCCTACAGGTCCGTTTACCTATATGAAAACCATTCGTCCACTTGGTAATGACAGTCGTGATATGACTTTGTTTAAAGACACTGACGGACGTGCTTACCAAATTTCTTCTTCTGAAAACAATGCTACTTTACACATTTATTTGCTCGACGATCAGTATTTGAATGTAACGCAAACTTATACACCCGTTTTTAAAAACAAGTATCGTGAAGCACCCGCTGTTTTCAAACGCAAAGGGAAATATTATATGATAACATCGGGCTGTACAGGCTGGGTACCTAACGAAGCTGGATATGCTGTGTCCGATTCTATGTTGGGCGGCTGGCAAATGAAAGGCAATCCTTGTGTAGGCGAAGGGGCAAAGCGTACTTTCGAGGGACAAAGCACTTTTGTACTTCCTTTGAATGGCACTAAAGATAAATATATTGCACTTTTCGACCAATGGAATAAAACAGACCTGGATGATTCGCGCTATTTGTGGCTGCCTATTGAGTTTAAGGGGGAAGAAATGTTGATAAACAAGGGGTTAGGGGCATCTTGCTTAATAATTAATACATACAAAAAATGAAATTTTCAAACAAATTATTTATTTTCCTGACAGCTATTTCTTTAGCTGGTTCTTTCAGTACTTATTCGCAAAATGAAGAAGCGGTGGTTCAACATTTGTTTGATAATTACGAAGTTCCTCAATGGTATAAGGATGCTAAGTTCGGCATTTGGTTACATTGGGGACCACAGTCGGTTCCATTGGAAGGTGGCGGTTGGTATGCCCGACACATGTATATGGATTCTACAGCGGTTAAAAAAGAGCCCTGGGGCAAAGGAGCATGGGAATATCATCGCAAAACGTATGGTCATCAGTCGGTATTTGGCTACAAAGATTTGTGCAATAGCTGGAAAGCCGAAAAATTTGATGCCGACCAAATGGTAAAGCAATTCAAAAGCTGGGGCGCTAAATATGTGGCAGTAATAGCCAATCATCACGATAATTTTGATTTATTCAACAGCTCAGTTCATCCCTGGAATTCGACAAAAATGGGGTTAAAGCGTGATATTGTTGGTGAGTTTTCGCGCGCTGCAATAAAAAATAAGCTTAAATGGGTTGCTACTGTTCATGTTTATAGAGCCAAAGGCTGGTTAGCTCCCGCTTTTGGTGCCGACAAATTGGGCGAAAAGGCTGGCGTTCTTTATGACGGAAATTTTACAACGGCCGATGGAAAAGGGAAATGGTGGGAAGGAATGAATCCGCAGCAATTTTACGCCACAAATTATCCTGATTTTGAGAAAGAACTAACCATAAGACATACGGAGTTGGTAGAAAATTATAAACCTGATATTCTGTATTTTGATGATTCAAAAATGCCTGAACCAATACGGCTTGCCTGTCAGAAGTTGTATTTGAATAGTTACAAAAAAAATGGTTCAAATCAGGCAGTTATTACAGTGAAAAGTCCTGAAAAAGGGACTGTACTCGATGTTGAAAAAGGCGTAAGCGAAGGATTATTACCGGAATACTGGCAGTCGGAAACTACTTTGGCGGAGGATTGGTTTTTAAAACCAAAAGCCGATGGAACAAGTCAGTTAAAGCATAATGTGCGAAGTTTAAAGGAGCTTTTGGTTGACGTTATCAGTAAGCGTGGCTCTCTTATGGTGAATATAGCTGTTCGTGGCGATGGGTCTATTCCGCAAGATCAGTTTCAAATTATGAATGAATTTGGAAAATGGCTAAAGGCCAATAACGAAGCTGTTTATGGTACTGAGCCCTGGAAAATTTATGGTGAAGGTGGCGAAACAAAGGGTGGCCATTTTAACGAGAGAGGCATAGACTCAAAACCCTGGGATAGTACTGTTTTTCGATTTACACGCGATAAAAAGAATAAGATTTTATACGTATATGTGTTTGGTAATTCGGATGCAAAGGCCTTGTTGGTAAA
>CAMDNO010000102.1 GCA_945902955.1 Porphyromonas cangingivalis | reverse complement strand
GAGCCGAGTAATACTAATTGCCCGATAGCTTTTTTAGGGCTCTGCCTACGGGCAGAGCCGACACAATTATTAGCTCTTACGAATCTTTTCTCTTTCTTTACAATGTCAAACCTATAACGGCATATCTTAATTCCCCTTTAGGGGGTTAGGGGCCGGTCATATTTAGGTGGTTATAGCATTGGGGTTCCACCTCTTCCCATTCCGAACAGAGAAGTTAAGCCCAATAACGTCGATGGTACTGCTGCAAAGTGGGAGAGTAGATAGCCGCCGTTTTTTTAAAAGCCCTACATATTAAGTTATGTAGGGCTTTTATTGTATTTTGGGGTTTTAGCTCTTCCCATTTCGATTCGTCAGATGACGGACTGTGTCCAACCACTGGCGTATATGGCCAATAATGTCGATGCTACTTTATTGTTAGCAAAGTCAAAATTAGTTCAAATTTCACTATCTTGTATAAATCAGCATGTAACATTACTTGCAAAAAATAAAATATTAATATGAAATTATTCACTGCTGAGAATATTCGATTAATCGACAATTTGACGATTAAAAATGAGCCCATATCATCTATTGATCTGATGGAAAGAGCTGCAAAAATTTTCAAATCTAAGTTTTGTGAATTATTTGATAGTTCACATCCTATTTTTGTTTTCTGTGGGCCGGGAAACAATGGCGGTGATGGTTTGGCAATTGCACGCCTGTTGTTGCAATCCGACTACAATGTTACTGTATATTTGCTAAATTCCGGTTCTTTATCACACGATTGTCAATTAAATAAAGATAAATTTGATCAATTATTTCCTCATAAGTTAATTGAAAACTCAACAAATTATTTTATCCCAGATACTCATAATTCTGTGATTATTGATGGTTTATTTGGTTCAGGTCTTTCTCGTTCTTTATCAGGTATTTTTTTAGAAGCTGTTCAATGGATTAATAATTCTGGTTGTACTGTTGTATCGATTGATATTCCTTCGGGGATGTATTCAGAGGAAAATAACCTTGAAAATCAAAATGTTATCAAAAGCAATCACACACTAACTTTTCATTTTCCAAAACTTTCATTTTTTTTGCCTGAAGTTGGTAATAATGTTGGAGAATGGCTACTTCTTGACATCGGCTTAGACATAAATGCAATAAATCAGATTGCTACAGATTATTTTTTTATCGATAAATCTCTTATTTTAAATAAATATAAACGACGAAATCGTTTTTCTCATAAAGGTACTTATGGTCATGCTTTGTTAATTGCTGGATCAAAAGGAATGTCCGGCTCGGCAATACTGTCTTCAAAAGCGGCATTAAGAAGTGGTGTTGGGCTAACAACATTGCACAGTACGGAGTGTAATCGGTTAATTTGTCAAAGTTCAGTTGCAGAATTAATTTATAGCACAGATAAAAACAATGACTTTATTATTGGAATACCAGAATTAAAGAAATTCACAACTATAGGCGTGGGTTGCGGAATTGGTACATATTCAGAAACCGCATTTATGCTTGAAAAATTATTTTCAGAACTATTTTCACCTTGTGTAATCGATGCCGATGCATTGAATATTATTTCACGTAACAAGCATTTTTTTGATTTAATCCCTGAAAATAGTATTTTAACGCCTCATCCAAAAGAATTTGACCGGCTATTTGGATTTCATAATTCCACTTGGAGTCGCATTCAGAAAGCTCGTGAAATGTCGAAGCGATACAAAGTAATTATCATATTAAAAGGAGCATATACAGCTGTTGTACAGGTTGATGGTAGTTGTTATCTTAATTCTACCGGCAATTCAGGCATGTCAACTGCTGGTTCTGGTGATGTTTTAACAGGGATACTTACTGCTTTATTAGCTCAAGGATATTTGCCTTTGGATGCTGCTTTGTTTGGGGTATATATACAAGGCTTAGCATCGGATATTGCATTAAATTATCAGTCGGAAGAGTCTTTGATTGCAAGTGATATTATTGAGAATATCGGGAATGCCTTTAATTCTCTAAAATGAATTGATTTATAAGTGATTTAATAAAGTTTAAATGAAATATTATCGATTAAATATGGTTTTGTGCTTGTATTTTAATACTTTTGCATTTCGAAAAAATGAATCGAATTTATTAAGAAAATATATATAATTAAATCATGGGAAGAGCGTACGAATATCGTAAAGCAACAAAAATGAAACGTTGGGGCAACATGGCTCGCGTTTTCACAAAATTAGGTAAACAAATTACTATTGCAGTTCGTGAAAGTGGACCAGAGCCTGACTTAAATCCACGTTTGAGGGTTTTGATTCAGCAATCAAAAAAAGAAAACATGCCCAAAGAAACTGTTGACAGGGCAATAAAAAAAGCAGTTTCGAAAGATGAAGCAGATTACAAAGAAATGGTCTATGAAGGATATGGCCCGAATGGAATTGCCATTGTAATTGAAACAGCTACTGATAATCCTACGCGTACTGTTGCTAATATTAGAAGTTATTTAACCCGTAACGGAGGTTCGTTGGGAACTTCTGGCAGTTTACAATTTCTTTTTGATCATAAGTGTGTTTTCAAAATTGCTCCTAAAGATGGAGTTTCTATTGATGATTTAGAGCTCGAATTAATTGATTTTGGTGTTGATGAATTAGTAGAAGATGAGGATTCAATTATACTTTATGGCGAATTTCAGTCGTATTCGTTGATTCAAAAGTATTTAGAAGAGAATAATTTCGAAATTTTCAGTGCTGAGTTCGAACGAATTCCGAATGATATGAAAGAGTTAAACGAAGAACAAAAAGCCCAAGTTACTAAATTGTTGGATAAAATTGAGGATGATGAAGATGTGCAAAACGTCTTTCATAATATGATAGAATAAACTTATATTAATTAAAAAAGCCCTTTAAAAATACTTTCAAAGGGCTTTTTAATTTTCATGACAATAATGACTCAATCACACCCCTTTGCCTAACAGCTTCATAAATCAAGACACCAGCAGCTACTGATACATTGAGAGAGTCAATAGTTCCAAGCATTGGAATACGTACCATATCATCGCAAATACGGATATTCTCAGCAGAAACCCCCTCGTCTTCAGAGCCCATAACAATTGCTAAAGGTTCCGACATGCTTATTTCAGTGTAATTTTGAGTTGCCTTTTCGGTTGCAGCAACTACTTTTATACCCGAAGAGGCAATATATTTTAATGCGTCGGTAATACTATGCTCTCGACAAACAGGTATTTTTAAAAGGGCTCCTGCGGAAGTTTTTACAGCATCACCATTGAGAGCTGCCCCACCCTTGAGCGGAACTACAATGGCGTCGACTCCTGCGCACTCGCACGTACGAGCAATAGCACCAAAATTGCGAACATCGGTAATCCCATCAAGTACCACTATAAAAGGCATACGACCCTGTTCATAAATAGCAGGAATAATATCTTCGATTCGTTGAAAAGCAACTGGCGAAATGAAAGCTACTACTCCTTGGTGGTTTTTAACCGTTATTTTATTCAGTTTTTCGATAGGAACTTTTTGTACCGGCACTTCCAATCCATTGAGTGAACTGAAAAGCTCTCGTGAGAGTTCGCTGGTCATGTCTCTTCGAATTAGTATCTTATCAATTTCTTTACCTGCTTCAATTGCTTCGAGTACAGCCCGAATTCCAAAAATCATATCCTTTTCAGGACGTTGTTTATTTTTATAATTAATCATTTTGTTCTGGATTATTTGAAATTAATAAGTAATTGAAATTGTGAATGTTAGAAATAGCAAATTAAGAAATTAATCTATAATATATAATTCCAATTTATACAAATTTACTTGTCATTCATTAAATGTAGCTTGTCGAAAAGCCAAAATATAAGCGACAAAGCTACACCTGTAATAGCAGCAAATGCCATCCCTTTGAGCTGAACACTTCCAATATTTACCGTTGCTCCACTTATTCCAACTACAAATGTTACAGCACCTAAAACCATATTTCTGTTTTGGCTGAAATCTACTTTTTGTTCTACATACATTCGGAAACCTTGTACGGCAATCACACCATAAAGAAGCATTGTTATACCGCCCATAACAGCATTTGGAATTGTAGAAATTGCAGCTGAAATTTTACCTACAAACGAAAATAAAATAGCCAAAACAGCTGCAATTCGAATAATCCATACAGAATATACGCGTGTAATTGCCATTACTCCAATATTCTCGCCATAAGTGGTGTTAGGCGGCGAACCTGCAAAGCCCGAAATAACATTGCTCAAACCATCGCCAAGAAGCGATCTATGAAGGCCCGGATTTTTCATTAAATCTGTATTTGTGATTTTGCCCGTAACAATAAGATGGCTTATGTGTTCGGCCAAAACAACAATACAGGCGGGTGCAATAATCAAAATGGCATTAGGATCGAATACAGGTTTACTAAATGTAGGTAAAGCAAACCAAGCAGCTTTGGAAATGGCATCAGTATCTACTGCACCTAAAATGAATGCTAATAAATAGCCTGAGATAACAGCAAAAAACACTGGAATAATTTGAAAAAAACCACGAAACATAACCGAACCCACTATTCCAATACTAAAAGTGAAAATAGATATAATTACAGTATTTCTATCCATAACGAAAGGCTGAACAGTTTGTCCGATATTTGTAGGCCATGGTGCTAAGCCAGCCATTTGAACTGCAACAGGAGCGAGTTCCAAGCCGATAATTGCCACTACTGCTCCCATAACTGCGGGAGGCATTACAACTTCAATCCAGCGAATTCCCCATCTATATACAACAAAAGAAATAAGCATAAAAAAAAGTCCGAAAAATATAAAACCTGATTGAGCATGTGCAAAACCACCATAACTTGCATTGATTAACATTACAGGTGCAATAAATGCAAAACTTGATCCTAAATAAGCGGGTATTCCTCCCTTCGTAATTATGGTATATAAAATTGTACCAATCCCATTCATCAAGAGGGCAATAGCAGGATCAACACCAAGTAAAATAGGAACTAAAATAGTAGCACCAAACATTGCAGTAAGATGCTGCAAACTAAGTGGAAGGCTTTGAAGGATAGGTAATTTTTCGTTAATGCCAACAGTTAGTTTTTCCATGTTTTTTTTATTATAAAAGAATTATTATTGAAATGTTGAACTTTTTACCTTATTTATTATGATAGTAAATTCTAAAAAAAATCCCACAAATGTATCTAAGTACAAATGTGGGTTTTTTAACTAGTTGATTTTGAATAATTAAAAATCATTTAGTGACCGCGACAGGATTCAAACCTGTAACCCCCACATCCGTAGTGTGGTACTCTATTCAGTTGAGCTACGCAGCCATTTTTTCTTTTAGCGAGTGCAAAGATACTATCTTTTTTTGAAATATCAAATAATTATAAACCTATTATTTGAATTATTTTATAAATAACAGTATTTGAGATAGTTACAAAAATTATTCTTTAATATCTATTTACAACAAATGAAATACAATTAATAAAAGCATAAAAACCATCATATAAATGTTTATTCCAATAAATGAGCGTTTAAATGGAATTGGCTCTTCCGTTTTAAATACCATTTGAATAAATAACGAAATAAACATCAAATTTAAAATGAATATTACTATGAAAAACCATAAACTTAAAGTATCTAAAAATAAAGGAACTATTATTGAGCTAAAAGATGTACTAATTACCCAAGCAAAAATAATTTTTGGTAAAGTGATAGAGCTAAAAGTACTTGTAACAGTTTTAAATCCTGCCAATTTATATTCTTCACCATATTTAAGCATTAATAGCCAAAAATGTGGAACTTGCCAAATAAATAAAAATAACCCTATAAAAAGTATTGTTGTATCATAAATAGAGCCTCCGGCTGCCGCCCAGCCAATATAAGCAGGCACTGCACCAACTAATGAGCCGGGTACTACGGCAAAAGCAGAAATACGCTTTAGTGGCGTATAAATGCCATTATACCATAGCACATTAAATAAGCCTAATAGCATTGTTATAGCATCGAAAGCAAAATAGAGTATTGCGGAACCAGAAAGTATAAAAAATAAGGAAAGAATAAAACCGTGCTGCCTGCTTAATAAACCTGTTGGTATTGGACGCATGAGAGTGCGCGGCATTATGGCATCGTATGGCGATTCTTGAACTTGATTTAATGCACTGGAGCCACTAGCAAAAAGCAATACACCGGCTATAAGATAAATGATGTCAAAAGATATTGAATGACTGTGGATTATATAGCCAGCAATGGCAGTAAATGTTACTGCCACCGATACTTTTAATTTCATTAATTTTATAACTGTTCTTAATGATATATTTACCATGCTTTTTCTAATATTTGATATCTGTTTGCGCTCTTTGTTTTAACATGATATTATTTTGTGCTATTTCAAACCTTTCAAATAATCATTTATCACAACCAAATCTTCTTTGGAGATTACTTTTTTGTATGATTTCATTAATCCTTGAGGATATTCGCCCGAAATGTCTGCATCTGGCTCATAAATTGACTTTTCGATATATTTTTCATCAAAAACAACTTCACGAACTGAACCATTTGATTTTACTTTAATTTTTGAACCATAAGAGCCTTTAAAAGATGGGCCAACTAATTTAGTACCATCAACAGAATGGCATGCAAAACATCCATTTTTATCCAATATCTTTTTACCTAGACCACCAACTTCTTTTTTACGAACCGGAAGCGCTGCAAGCCATTTATCAAATTCCGACTCAGGTACAATTTTAACAATTGAATGCATACTGGAATGACTTAATCCACAATAAACTGTACAAAACAAATCAAACTCACCCAGCTCACCTGGTTTAAACCAAGTATAGTTATCTTTTACAGGCACCATATCTTCCTTGATACGAAATGCAGGTACCGAGAACCCGTGCAAAACATCGGGTGAATATAAATCAATTCGAACAGGCTTATTAATTGGCAAAACTAAAGTATCAGACACTTTATTTCCCTCATATTCAAATTCATACACCCACATTTTTCCAATTGCTTTAACTTTCATAGCACCTTCGGGTACTTGACGCATAGGTAAAAAACCTTCCCAGCCTATGTAAAACATATATAAAACGATAATCAAAGGAACTCCAATCCAAGTGGCTTCGAGCCATGGATTATCTTTTACATATTCCGTTTTTGGATGTCGCTTTCGACTGTAGCGTATTACAAAATAAATCATTAATGCAGTTAAGCCAATTAGAAAAAAGAGAGAAATCCCGACTATAATGGCAAAAGCCGTGTCGACTCCTTGTACAAAATTTGATGCGTTGCTAAACATATATTCTAAATGTTTGAATGTTTGATATGTAAGTTTATAAATATATGAAACCGATTAACGATATGCATAATCAATAAACGTAATTAAAACAATTATTGCGAAAAGCACAAATACCATAGCTACTAAAATTTTAAGCAATAAACTTTCGTGTTTTAAGTGCATAAAATAAGTTAGAACTATAAATCCCTTTATTCCAGCTATCAATAATGCTGCTGTAACAGTAAACGCTCCTAAATGAATGGACGTGATTTCAATAGTAACAAAAGTTAATGTTAGAAGTATTAACAAAATAATACCTAATGTTCGATATGGAGTAATATGTGGTGTATGCTCTGACATGATATTTGCTTTTTTAAGAAATTAAATACATTAAAGGAAACAGGAAAATCCATATTAAATCCACTAAATGCCAATAAAGTGCCGCATTTTCAAGATGCATGTAATTATCGGATACAACTTTCGATTTTTGAATTTTCACATAACTAATAAGTAAAAGTATTACTCCAATAATAATATGAAGTGCATGAAGTCCAGTCATAAAAAAATACAAACTAAAGTACAAATGATGACCTCTATCAAGAAATTGCATTAGTTCGGAGCCAGGATAAAGACCATGATGGAATTTCGCACCCCATTCAAAATATTTATTTACCATAAATGCTAATGCTAATGCCACAGTTAGTAAAATCATAATTTTTGCTAACTTATAGTTACCTTTTTGTACAGCAGTGAGCGATATTGCCACCGACATACTACTCACTAAAAGTATGACCGTATTAATAACACCTAAGGTAACGCTTAGCTCTAAACTCGATTCGTGAAAATTAGCTGGATATTGTGCTCTAAAAATTGAATAAACCAAGAATAAACCACCAAACAATAATAATTCAGTGAAAATAAATAGCCACATTCCTAATTTTTGCGCCTCATCGTCTCGATGAACATGTTCGTGAACTTCGTGATTGCTCATATTTTTTTTAATTTCCTATTATCAATTTTTAATTTCAGAACTCAAATTTCTATCTTTTAATATCTCAATCGTATTCGTACGGATTTTTCTTAACCACAGGCTCTTCATCGAAGTTTTCAAGAGGCGGAGGCGATGGTACCATCCATTCCAATGTTGAACCCTTCCAAGGATTTGCCGTCGCAATTTCACCTCTTTTTGCACCTAAAACCAAATTTACCACCATGATAATAAGAGCAGTAAATAATAAAAAGCCGCCAAAAGTTGAAATTACTTGAGCCCACTGAAACTCGGGAAGATAATCGAAATATCTACGAGGCATACCTTGGAAGCCAATTATGAATTGGGGGAAATAGAGTAAGTTGAAACCAATAAACAACAATACAGCTCCCCAATTTGCCCGTTTAAAATTGTACATACGTCCATACATTTTTGGAAACCAAAAGTGAATACCAGCAAAAAAAGCAAATCCCATACCACCAAAAATTATGTAGTGAAAGTGAGCTACAACAAATGCGGTATCGTGTACTTGAACGTTTGTAGCTACCGAACCCAAAATTAAACCGGTGGTACCTCCTATTATAAACAAGAAAATGAAGAATAATGCATACAAAAATGGAGGTTTCAAATCAATAGACCCTTTGTACATAGTTAATATCCAATTAAATACCTTTATAGCACTTGGTACAGCTACAATGAAAGTCAACAAAGAGAAAAACCAGCGAGCCTGCTCACTCATTCCTGAAGTATACATGTGGTGTCCCCAAACCAAAAAGCCAACACCTGCAATGGCTATACTTGAAATAGCAATAGCTTTATAGCCATAAATTTTTTGTTGGCAAAAAGTTGGAATAATTTCAGTAATCACTCCCATAGCAGGAAGAATCATGATATAAACTGCCGGATGCGAATAAATCCAGAATAGATGTTGAAACAAAATAGGATCACCCCCTAATTGCGGGTCGAAAAATCCAATTCCAAACACACGTTCAAAAATAAGCATTACCAAAGTAATACCCACAACCGGTGTTGCCAAAAGTTGAATCCACGAAGCAGCATAAATAGCCCATGGGAAAAGTGGCATATTGAAAAATTTCATCCCCGGCGCGCGCATTCTATGTATCGTTACAATAAAATTTAAACCCGTTAAAATTGATGCAAAACCAAGTACAAAGGCAGCCGAAGTAGCCAAAATTACACTTGTACCAGTAGTAGTTGAATAAGGGGCGTAAAAAGTCCAGCCAGTATCAGGTGGTCCTTGTCGTAAAAACTGAGTAAGTATCGCCATTACACTACCAACCATTAAAATCCACCATGTAAAACGATTCAATTTTGGGAATGCTACGTCTTTAGCTCCAATTTGAAGTGGAAGCAGAAAATTTCCAAAAACAGCAGACAATCCGGGTATTACCACCATAAAAATCATGATAACTCCATGAACTGTAAAAAGTCCGTTATAGGTTTGTGCCTTTACAATTGTTTCTCCGGGAGCTGACAATTCAATACGCATCAATAATCCAATAATGGCACCAACAAAGAAAAATGCTGTTATTGCATATAAATATAATAGTGCAATTCTTTTGTGGTCAGTTGAAAATACCCATCCCCAAATACCTTTGTACTTGCCTTGGTAGTCGAGGTAACTCACGTATTCTGGAGTTTCTTTTTCCTTACTCATAATTCGTTGTTTTATTTTTGTTTTTTTCGTGGTTTTACTAAATATACTACTACAAATAATAATAGGAAAAACGCAATTATAGTTCCTATGATTTTAGTTACATCTAAGCCAAACTTTTGATTATCTTGGTCGTAGCTATAACACATTAATAGTATCTTTTGAATTGTTGGTCTGGCTTTACCTTCGTTTGCTTCAGCTATTGAGAGCTTTACATCCATTGGTAAAAAGGTAATACCATACAAGTAACGAGTAATTTTTCCTTTAGGGCTAATAGCAATTATAGCAGATGGATGAACAAAATCAAATCCTACAGCTTTTGTGATAAACCCTGCTGCATGTGTTATTTGATATATAGTCGAACTGTCGGTTGTTAGAAATATCCAACCATCACCATTATCAGCAGAGTATTTTTCGACAAATCTTTGTTTTTTCTCTTTCGCCTTTTCAGGTGTGTCTCTAAAGTTAAAACTAATTGTAATTACCTGATAATCTTTACCTAAAACCATGTCTGATTTGCGAACCACATCACCTACACCATCAAGAAGTGGGCTACACAATCCAGGACAATCAAAATAGACAAACGAAAGTATTGTTGGCTTATCTATTAATTGACCTAAAGTTACAGTATCAAATTTGTCGGTAACAAATTTTAGATTCAAGGGCAAAGTATCCCCCAAATGTTCTTCTACCCGTACTTCATCCGATTGGTCTACTTGCGAATACGCGTTTGAAAAAAATAGAATTGTGAAAATGAGAATAACAAAAACGTATCTTTTCATGGCTCTCGATAAAAAAAATATAGTTTTTAAAGTGTTTTATTTGGCCTTGCTTGAATTTTCCAGAAAAAAGGCTATCATCAATGAAGCTCCAAGCAAAGCTGTATCTTGCATTGTTTCCTGAAAAGCAGTATTAAATAATTCTGGAATAAATAAATTAGGAACATGAATAGTTGTAATTATAATAAACAACATTCCTGCTAACCAAAGACAAGCTATTTTTACATATTTATTTAATATAATAAAAATGCTTGCTATAATTAACATGGCACCCGATAAAAGAACCGTATACATGGAGCCTGGTATTAACGAATGTTCTAATCGGTTTAGAAATTCGGGGGTCATCAAAAAATGGGAAAGCCCAATGGCGATAATAGGAATGGCGAAAAGTATTCGACCAATAAAAGCTAATTGTTTCATATTTATTAATTTTAAAGATTTTTATGCTTTTGAATTGAAAATGCCTCTAAGGTTATTTAGTAAAAACGCAAGAAGAATGAGAAATGAGATTAATCCTGTTGAGTATAAACCGATTATCCATAAAGGAGCTTTCGCTAATGTATTCCAAATTGCACGTTTTTCGTTAAGTCCCGGATTATCAGTTGGTACGCCTATCGAATATGATTTTGTTACTTGCACTTCTCCATAGTTTTCATCATACATTTTTACCAAAACATCTAAATCTCCATTTTTATTTCCAGGCATATCTGTTGGGAAAGAGAATTTAGCAGACCCATTAGCATCTGTTTTCAATGCTTTTTCAATTTGAAAATTACCAAAATAGCGTTTTACAAATAATGAAATTTCAGCCCCAACAATAGCAACTTTACCATTTTTTTCATCGGCAGTTGCATTTACTGTGATTAAGTTTGTTGCTTTATCAAATGAACTTATTAATTTAACAAGTTTACTTTTAGCAGGGTCGAACTTGGAGAGCTCCTGAACATAATTTTTATTAAAACCACGCAAATATGAAATTACCATCCATTCTTTTTCTTCTCCAAGTGAATTTTTGAATGAAGGCATTAAACCTGCTCCATTGTTCAAAATGTATATCAATTCTCCATCCGTTAAGCTTTGTGAAGCTGCCGACGACAAATCGGGTGGTACTGGGTTTAGTGATTTTAGTGCATTATTTTTGCCAGGATTTCCATGACACGAGGCACAGTTGGCATTGTATATGGCTTCACCTTGAGCAGCTGTTGATGCATCAAATTTTATGTAGCTATTTTTATCTTTTTGGTCATCGGGTGCTTTCCAATTTCTTGACGAAAGCGATACATTTATTACGAGACTAAAAAATAAGAATGCAATAAATTGTTTGTATTTTTGATTTGTTGTCATAGAAACCATTTTTTTATTTTTCTTGTTCATTTCTGTGTTCTAAAGTTTCATGAATTGGAATCACCGGGATTACTTTAGATAGTATCGTGATAATCAAAACTGCCATTATCATTGGTGCAATTGTAACTCCAATCTCGATTAATGTAGGTGAATATACTTTAAAATTAATCGGCACATTTTGAACCGGTAAAAATGGATGTTCCATTGTTGGAACTACAATTATGTATCGTTTAAACCAAGCTCCTAAAATAACAAATACACTTATTATCAACAATGGTAATGGTTTACGCATTGGTTTTAAAATTAATAAAATAATTGGCAAAATAAGACCAAGAATTTGAGTTGCCCAAAATAAGGGTGCGTAACTTCCAGTAAATAATGTATGAATATGAAATGCATCTGCATGTTTCATTTTATAGGCAGGAACCATATATTCATTTATATTGAAATACAAATAAAGTAAGGATACTAAAACTAATAACTTTCCAATTTTATCAAAATGAAAATCTGTGATATAATCTTCTAACTGAAATGCTTTACGAAATACAAACATCGCTACAACTACTGCTGCTGTACCAGCCACAAAAGCCCCAATAACGAAATATGGTCCAAAAATAGTAGAATCCCAACCAGCTCGTGAAGTATTTGCAAAAAGCCACGAAGTAACAGTATGAATGGAAAGTGCTACTGGAATAATAAAGATTGCCAATGCTCCGGTCGATTTTTTAATAAGATTTTTTTGCTCATTTGTACCTGTCCAATTTAGTGACAGAAACGTATAAATCTTACGAGCATAAGGAGGAATGTTGGATAGTTTTTCGGAACAAATTTTTAAATCAGGCAGTAATGGAATGTATAAAAATAGTGCACTAATAAGAACATAGATGGTAACAACTGTCACGTCCCATACTATAGGTGATTGTATTCGCCCATGGATAAATACATTCAAAAGTCTTTCGGGGTGCCCCATATCCATAATAATTACCAATCCGGCAACAGCCGCAAAAGCTAAAGCAATAATTTCAGCAATTCGTGCTAACGGTGCAGCCCACTTTTGGTTAAGTAGAGATAGTACGGCACTTATCAGCATACCAATAAGACTTGTAGCCACAAAAAATACAAAATTTGCTAAGTACATTCCCCACGACACATAATCGCCAAGACCAGTAACAACCATACCATCCCGTAGTTGCAAGAAATAAGCATACAGACAAACTAACAAAGATACACTTAGAAATGCCATCCATACTTTAAAACTCATTGAGAGTTTTATGTGCGAGGTTAAATCGGCTACAATTTGATCCGAAGTTTTTTTATCCGACATAATATTATGATTTTATTCTATTTTTAACGTTTAAAAAAGTCGAAAGTCAAAGGTCAAAAGTCAAATAACTTGATTCTTTCATCTTTGTTTTTGGTTCTTTTTCCTTATATCCGCTATCCTTACTCTTTATTATTGTATCTTGTATCTATTTTCACCCATGTAAATGTTCGGCTGCCTCTTCTTTATCTTTTTCCTGAAATGGTCTTGTTTTTCCTTTTGGCGGCAAATAGTAAACTCTTGGTTTGGTACCAAGCTCGGGCATCAATGTATAGCCACCATTGTCAGCAAGTAATTTACGGAAACGAACACTTTCTTTAGTTGTTCCATTGGTAACAACATCTTCATTTTCGTCGCCAAAATAATACACACCATTCGGACATGCAGCAACGCATGATGGTTGTTTTCCTTCACGTAATTTATCGGCGCTAAACAGACATTTGGAAATTGTTCCTCGGCGTTGTGGTACGTTTTGTTCTACATCATAAACCAAGTCCTTATCTTGTTCCGAAAACAAAGGCTCTTGCCAATGGAAAAGTCGAGCACTATACGGACAAGCTGCCATACAAAAACGGCAACCAATACATCGCTCATTATCAATCAATACAATTCCATCTTGACGTTTAAAAGTTGCATCCACGGGGCAAACAGCAGTACATGGTGGATTATCGCAGTGCTGACATGGCTTTGGCATGTAATAGGGTTCTGTAGTAGCCGTTTCCTGCATCTTGAGCACATTGATATGATGCTGTTCCGGGCGTAGATGATGCGCTTCTTGGCATGCGTGCATGCACTTACGAGCATTTTGACATTTCGAAAGATCGATAACCATTACAAATCGTTTGCCTTCAAGACCATCACGTCCACGCTGTTGAAGGTAAGTGAGTTGCTGAGCTGGAGATTTTTCTATATCTAAAATAGCATCTTTTTCTATTTCAACTAATTTATTCTCGGCAGTGAGAACTTTAATACGTTGTTTGGCAGTTTTTTTGCTATCGTAGTTGAAGCCTGCCCATACAGCAGCACCCCCTAAAAGCGTTCCAACTCCTGCCATGCCGATATTTTGAAGGAAGTCTCTTCTCGACTTGTCGTTTGGCTTTTTTGATTGTTCACTCATTCGTATGTCGAATTAAAGTTGATGTATGTAGTCGCATTATATATTGGTAAAAATTACCAATATAATTGTTGTTTTGGAGGAGAATAATGTCTTTCGAAACAACAATTCGCCACAAATGTAGCGCAAAGATTTAATATATCAAAGCAAATTGCAGAATAAATTAACCGAAATTTATTTCGAAATACTAAAATGGAATAACATCCAAAATCTATATGTCAGTAAATCAGATATTAATTATAATGTAAATACTCTGACACAATTAATGTAACTGTTTCAATTTAATATATTTTTATAATGTAACCATAAATTTTAAAAATGTAAACATAACAAATTGTTTGAATTTTAACAAAAAAAGAAGAGAGAATAACGAATAACGTTACACTCTCTTCTTTTTGAGCCTCTTGTCGGATTCGAACCAACGACCCCGAGATTACAAATCACGTGCTCTGGCCAACTGAGCTAAAGAGGCAAGTGGATAAGCCCCCTGTATCGCACCGCTACAACCTACTACCCTTGCTGCGATCAAGCCCTGGGGGAATTCGA
>CAMDNO010000101.1 GCA_945902955.1 Porphyromonas cangingivalis | reverse complement strand
TATATACACATTAAAAACAGCAAAAAAATGATTTACGGCTACATTCGCGTCAGTACTGACAAGCAAACAACAGAAAACCAACGGTTTGAAATTACTAATTATTCAGACAAAAGAGAACTTCCAATTGGTAAATGGATAGAAGAAACCATTAGTGCCACTAAAAAATTAGAGAATCGTAAGTTAGGTTCGCTATTAAACAATATGGTAAAAGGAGATATCTTGATAGTTTCAGAATTGTCACGTTTAGGACGTAATTTAATGCAGATTATGAGTATCTTAAACAGATGTATGGAAAATGAAATACAGGTTTTTACCATCAAAGAAAATTACGAACTGGGTAACAATATAAACTCCAAAGTTCTGGCTTTTGCCTTTGGTCTGTCAGCCGAAATAGAACGCAATCTGATTTCGCAACGCACCAAAGAGGCGCTGGCTCGTAAACGAGCCGAAGGCGTTATACTCGGTCGCCCCAAAGGAAGTAAATCGAAAACGGTGAAACTCACAGGGAAAGAAAAAGAGATAAAAGCCCTTTTGGATAAAAAGATTTCAAAAAGTGCAATCGGGCGAATACTGGGAGTACACCGACTTACTATACACGATTTTATGAAGAACCATTGGGAGGATAAATCAGAAAAAATCGCATAGTATTTCGTATGACATTTTATATGATTCTCAAAAATTAGTTCCTACCCCTCGACCAATTGATATGGGAAGACGGCATCGACACCCAACCCAACTGGGTAGATGTGGGCTGACATACTTACGGCATTAACATTAGAAATATGTTATGATTGAGAGTCAAGAGAGGAAAAAAAGCACGAAAATTATTAACTTTTTATGGGAAAAGGATGTAAGTGTGAAATGAATTTGTATATTTGCAATAGTATATAATTATTATCAAAAACTTAAAAAACAAATAAATATGAGAATACTTCATCTGTCAGATATTCATATTGATAAAGAAACAATAGAAGATACTAAGATCATTATTGATGAACTTCTAAATATTTTAAAAAAATCTAATTCTGAAAAGAAAATTGATATAATTATTATTTCAGGTGATTTGATAAACAAAGGAGGTTTGTCATTTAATAATAGTATTACTAACGGATTTCTAGCTTTTAGAATGCATTTAGTCGATAAGCTACAGAAAGAATTAACAATTGAAAGAAATAGAATTATAATTAATATTGGAAATCATGATATTGACAGAAATGCAGACAGTGATTTAATTGAAGCTGGTTTAATGACAAAATTAATTAGTTGTAATGATGTTGATAAGTACTATGATTCAAATCCAACAGAGGGCAATAAAAGAGTAATGTCATATAAAAACTTTGAAAAATCATTTTATGAAGGTGTTAATCCAAATACAGTGAAGCTTACTAATTTTGAAACTACAATAAAACTTGATATAGATGGAGTTAATGTTGGTATTTCTAGTTTAAATACTGCATGGAGATGTAATAGTACCAGCAATGAAATACTAATACTTGGAGAAAGACAAATTACTAATTCGTATAACTTTATCAAAGATTGTGATGTGAAGATTGCTGTTTCACACCACCATTATTCGTTGCTAGCTAAATTTGAAAGAAATTTAATTGAAAAGCAATTAAATTTAAAATACGACATGTATTTTACAGGACATCTACACGAAACAAATGCCCAATATTGTGAAACCCCTAATGGCAAAATGTTTACGTTTGTTGCCCCAGGTGTTCTTTCATTAAATAAATATTCAACCGATGTGAAATTTCAAAATGGTTTTAGTATAATTGATTATGATACAGATAGTGGCAATATAATTACTACATTTTATAAGCAGAATTACCCTAATCCGTTTATTTTAAACTCAGACGTGACTGAAGGTGGAATTTGGACTTCGAAAATCCCTCTTGGAGATGAAGCTAAATTGCGATTAAATAGGCATAACCTTATAATGACTATAAAAGAAGAATATTTACCGAAGACAAATGAACATTTGTTGAGCTATAATTCTGAGACAGTAGCCCCTAAGTCAATTGATGAGATATTTGTAATGCCAAATATAACATCTAAAAACAATGATGCAAGTAATGATCCTTTGACAGATTTAGAAAGACAGAGTATTTCTCAATATAAAATAAGTGACTTAATTAATTCTGAAAAAAATTTTGTGTTGTTTGGTATAAAAGAGGTTGGAAAAACAGTTCTATTAGATAAAATTCTAATAGAATTGTTGGAGAGTCAATCAAATAATACTTACTTACCAGTCTTTATCGACTTTAATAAACTTCAAAAAGATATTGAGTCGTCTATAAGAGTTTACTGGAAATTACAAAAGGAAGAAGCAAAAAGCATATTGACGAAAAATAAAATACTTCTACTAATTGATAATATAATATTTGATAGTGAGTATTATGAATATCATAAAAATTTGAGTTTATTTATTGATAAATATCCATCAGTAAAATTTATTGGAACCTCTTTATTGATGTACGAAGAGGAAGTTTCTATAGATACAAACCCAACTAATATATTAGATTTTGAAAAAGTCTATATTAAACAATTTCAATCAAAACAAATAAAATTATTAATCAATAAGTGGTTTCCAAAAAATATTAGACATGAAAATCCAAAGAAATTTGAAACTCTAATTAATGCATTTTTAAGTTTAAACCTTCCAAGAACCCCATTTGCTGTTTCTTTATTTTTATATATAATTGAAAGGCAACAAAATTATAGACCTCAAAACAATGCAACTTTAATTGAAAGATATATTAAAGACATGTTATTGAATAACGAAGAAAAAGAGTATTTAAGAGAAACTTTTGATTATGACAATAAAATATGGCTGTTGTCAAACATTGCATTTGAAATGCTTCAACAAGACCGCGACAACTATTCGTTATCTTATGCTGAAGTCATAAAAATTGCAGAGTCTCATTTAAGGATGAGAAAATTCCCTGCTTCATATAGCTCAAAAAAAATCATAGATGAAATATTAAAGTTAGGTATTTTTCTCGAAGAGGGATCAAATTTAAGATTTAGGTTCAACTGTTTTTTTGAGTATTTCATCGTTAAAAAAATGCAGAATGATGCTGAATTTCTTAATTTCGTTTTAGATGAAAAGAATTTTTTGAGATTTTCCAATGAGATTGACTATTATACTGGACTAAGAAGAGGGGAAAATAAAATTTTAAAAGAAATTGTAGAGCGACTAGAGTACAATTATATAGATATAAATGATTTTGTTTTTTCTAAGATTAATAGTGTTGATGATTATTATAATATAAACGATAGTTTTGTTAAGAAGATGAGCGTTAGCGACTTACTTACATTGCTTCCTGAGAAGAAAACAGATGAAAAGGAGGAGAAAATCAGTGATTCGAAATTAGAAACTTGTAAAAAGAATGATGAAATAATCAAAAAGAAAGACTCAAATAAGTTTAATGATTTTGGAAAGTTATTAGTCTTAGCAATGAGAGTTCTTAAGAATTCAGAAGAAATATCAATTGAAGATCTTAAGTTCAATTCATATAAAATCATACTATCTAACTCCATTTCGTATTCTGTTCTTTTTAAAATGATTTGTAAAGAAATGGTTAAACATCCAGAAAAATTCGGGAAAGAAAGAGTTGATGAATTAAATTCGATATTGGCCGTACTACCTTACCTGCATCAAATACTAATAAGTGAAAATTTAGGGACCTTTAAGCTTGCTGAAATCATTAAAGATAAAATCTACGAAGATAAAAATATGTATACTGTCTCTGAGTTTGAGCGCTTTCTTTCTTTCTTTCTGTTTTTTTATATTATGATATAAAAGGTGGTGATTATGTAAATGAGGCAGTAATGTTCATCAAATCAATAAATAAAAATTACATAGCTGATGCTTGCTTGATGAAATTATATGAATACTATTACGCTTCTACTTATGACAAGGAGGATCGAAAGATATTGAATTTAATTGCAGATTTATATATAAAAGTCAATTCAACAGATAAAAATAAATATAATAAAGGTCTTATAATCCAAAATCTAGAAAAAAAGAAGAAACAAATTTCTCTAGATTTACATAAAGTAAAGGAATAGTAGTTTCAGTTATTCATCAGCCCAGCTTGCCGTTGATAGTTGAGTTCGGCGTAGTGCCTTAAGCCTTGCTGATATTAGCTTCGCTGATTTTCAATTAAATTAACCATGTCACTGTAAAGCAAAATTCCCGCTACTAAATAACTTGGTAAATAACGGTCTTAAGGTGCAGCGCACCGATTCTATTTGTAGAAAAACGATACAACAACCATTATTAAGGTGCAGAGCACCGAATCTATTTGTAGAAAAACGATACAAGAACCATTATTAAGGTGCAGAGCACCGGAACATTGAATTTGTTTTTTTGTTGGTTCATATTTCGGTGCTCCGCACCTTTGTTGATTTCGTGGGGTTGGGCTTTCTACAAATATTACGCTACTCCGTAGCTTTGGTGGTTCGTTTGGGTATGTGTGTTTCTACAAATATCTCGCTACTTCGTAGCTTTTGCTGTTCGCATCGTATTTCGCTTCTACAAATATTACGCTACTCCGTAGCTTACAAAAAATAGAGGAATATATTTTTAGGTGCAACGCACCGACACTATTTTTAGAAAACGGTACAATATCCATTATTGAGGTGCAGAGCACCGGAACATTGAAAATTGACGTTGATTCATATATATTAAAACTTGGATTAAAATTATGGGAGATACTTATTTACAAATGCATGTGCATTTGGTTTTTGCAACAAAACACCGTGAAGCATCAATAAAAAAGGAATGGCGTGACGATTTGGAAAAATACATTACGGGTATTGTTCAGAATCATAAACACAAAATGTTGGCTATTAAATCGGTTTCAGACCATATCCATATATTTATTGGTTATAATGTTAACCATTTAATACCAAAACTCGTTGAAGAGATAAAGACATCGAGCAATAAATGGATAAAGGAGAATAATTTGTCGAAATTCAAATTCGATTGGCAACAGGGTTATGGTGGGTTTTCGCATTCACACTCTCAGGTTGATACGGTCGCAAATTACGTAATGAATCAGGAAACGCATCATAAGAAAAAGTCATTCAAAGAAGAATATCTAAAAATGCTAAAAGACAATGGTATTGACTACAAAGAAGAATATCTGTTTGAGTTTTTTGATTAAATGAACAAAAGCAATCTCATCCTCAAAAAAATTATACTCTAATTTAAAATTATTTATCATGGAAAAACAAGAATTGAATGTAGAACAAAAGAACAACGCAAATTTGTTGACTGTTAATGTAAAAAACTATCTTATGGAAACGGCTAGCTGGGGGAAATTTTTAGCCATTTTGGGCTATGTTGGGCTAGGGTTTTTGTTAATTTTGTCGTTGTTGATGATATTTGGAATGTCATTTCTCAGCAACTCACTAAACGGAATGTCTCAGTTATATCAAACTGGATCTTTAAGTTTGGTGTCGGTGGGCATGATGTACATACTAATTATTGCTATTTACTTTTTTCCAATCTATTTTTTGCATATCTTTTCGTTGCGTATAAAATCCGGATTGTTGACCAATAATGCCCCGGATATGGAACTAGCTTTTAAAAATCTGAAATCGCTCTTTAAGTTTATGGGTATTGTTAGCATTGTTGTACTATCGATTTACGTATTGGCACTTATTATTATTGTACCCGTTGCCATATTTTTGAACTAACTTTCTCGGTAAATTTATGTTTCAAATCACCAATCATTGATTAAGTTTCTACAAATACAGTGCGACTCAGTAGTTTGAAAAAATGACTAGTGTGTTTTTTGGTGCAGCGCACCGTAACATTGATTTGTTTTTTATAGGATTATATTTCGGTGCTCCGCACCTTTGTTGATTTTGTGTGGTTGGGCTTTCTACAAATATTACGCTACTCCGTAGCTTTGGTTTTTCGAATTGAATTTCGTTTCTACAAATATTGCGCTACTCCGTAGCTTAAAAATATCATCAAAAAAACACACATTAAACCAGTATAAAATATATGACTCCTGAAATCCATTATATAGAAACACGTTATTCATTTGCTTCAAGCACTTATGAAATTGAGGCAGGAAGGTATATTACAGACTACCATGTAGATATTTATGCACATCTTTGTAACGACGACTTTGAAGAACCTGAACCACTATTAATTGGGAAAGCTAAATTGACTTTGTTGTTATTGGGCCTGGCAATCGAAAATAACTTTGATTATTATTATATTTTTGATAATTCAAGGGTGTTGTGCGATTTAGGTAGTGAAATTTTCGATTGGGAAGAAAGGGAATTTAAACCTAAGTTTGAAGAGTTTGCGATAGCGTCATTAAATCATAATATCTTGTATCTGGATCGAATTGAAATCCTACCTGAATACAGAAATGGAGGTTGGGGCAAAAAAGTGATTAAAGATATTCTCTGTCGGTTCTGTGATAGTTTTGGAGTGATGATTCTGAAATCATTTCCATTGCAGTTTGAAGGTCGTGATTCTGATATTAAATCAGATGACGAATGGACAAAGTTAATGAAATATGAAGCTACGGAACAAGATGAGAAATTGGCTACTAAAAAACTCAACGATTTTTATAAGTCATTTGGTTTTAAAAGGTTGTTTAATGACAATTATTTTTTTTATAATTCGGCCTATAAAAACAGTAAATTGAAAAAGATAAAAATTGATTAAAGTGTCCATTTAAAAAAACAGAAAACATTAAATTTAAGCGAAATCCCCCAACGTGTGGGATTTCGCTTTTTTTATTTATATTTGCGGGGTCGTATTAGTTCCTATGTAAATATTAACTCAAAAGATGAGATTCATTCCCTTATTCTTTCTGTTTTTTGCCGTCATACTCCTCACAACCTCCTGCTCGCGCACCAACGACCGGTTGTTGCAAGCCGAACAGCTTATCGAAACAGCTCCCGATTCGGCAATGACTATTCTCCAAAAATACAACTATAATAGTCTGACTGATACGGATAAAGCGTTGTATGGGTTGTTGTATGTTCAAATTCGAGACAAAAAACTTTTACCATTAGAACCTGACTCTCTACTCGATTTTTCGTTAAAATACTATAACGGGAAACAGACTGATTATGAAAGACTGGCAGCTTGTTATTTGTATAAAGGAAGAAAATTGAAATACGTTTTTCAGTATGAAATGTCAATGGAGTATTATATGAAAGCAATATTGTTAAATATAAATAACAACACACTTTTGGCAAAAATATATTCGGATTTGGGTCAAATTTATAATCAACAAAGTGATTACAGTGCTGCTCGAGAAAAATACAAAAGGGCGTATAGTTATTACAAAGAGGCAAAATCTGAAAAATCTGCATTTTACTCGCTGCTGGACATAGGGAGAACGTATACTTTCCAACATCTAATCGACAGTGCTCAAATTTTTTATAAAATGGTTTTAAACCAGGCAAATGATTCTATAGTACTCGGAGATGTATATCAGGAAATTGGAATTGCATACTACTATTTTAATAAATATGATTCAGCTTTATTTTATTTAAAAAAATCAATTAATTTTCCATTTATCAAAAATAGTAAAGCAATTAGATATTATTATACAGCAGATGTTTTTTTTGATATCAATTATACAGATTCAGCAAATTATTTTGCAAAAAAAGCATTTGATTTTGGTCCGGATATTAGAACACAAAGAGAATGTTATCGTATATTAACTAATTGTGCTTCTATTTATAAGAATAGCTCAAATGTAAAGTTGTATATGTCTCTATATCAGGACTGCAATGATTCTATTCGCAAAATTGACTCTCAAACCAAGGGCAGCTATATCGAAACCATGCTCAATACCCAAAAGGAAGCCGAAAAGTCTCGCAGTTGGATTTGGTATTTACTAATTTCAATTCTACTTTTAATTGCTGGTTCAATTTATTTGTATATACATAAGCATAAAAGAACTGAACTTAAAATCAAACTTAACGAAGAAAATCATTTTCAACAAAAAGCAGAAATACGCAAAGATATAATGTTGAAAATGCGAACTTCACTTTTAGCTAATATCGAACGGATAAAAACCGAACATAAGCTATCTGAAAAGGGGACAGTTAATTTCCATGCTCGTGTTAAAAGCATGTACGACGAATTACTACATATTCAGGACACAACCTTGTTTTTTTACGAAATGGATGGAGCTTTAAATAGTATTGTAACAAAGCTCAAAAGCAAATCACCTGATATAAAAGAGAAGGAGCTTATTTGGTGTTGTTTGCATCTACTCGATGTGCCCACTCACGATATATTAATATTGCTCGACTACGAAACGATAAATAGTTTGAAACGATTGAAAGGACGTTTAGCCATTAAGCTAGGACTTGAAAATGCCGCTTTATTAAGCGATTATTTACTCCAGTTGCTGACTATTGATTAGGGGGTAATCAACTATTTTATTAGACTTCCAAATTTCGCATTGCCTCAAAAAGCTATTTTTTAGCCCCTTTTTTATTCTTCAAAAATAACTGTGTACCAAATTCTTTTTAAACCTTAGTTAAACTGCTGATAATCAGCGTTGGCTGAAAGTGGTCTGTGTACCATTTTTCAGCCTATTTTTTTTGTATTCACGGTGCAATTATCTAAATTAGCACCACAAACAATCAAAGTTTACACAATTTGAAAAAAGTGTATAATCATTAAGTCAATAAACTTATTATACAAATAAGTTTATAGGTGTTTACAAAAATGGATAGTACAATAAACAAACAATAATCTGCAAAATCAAACATGGTGTTTGAAGTGGAGCGGTTTATTCTCTTTTTAACCTTGGCTGATACATCTGCCCCAACAAAGCAACTTATATTGCGAGGGGCAGATGTTACTTTTACAAAACATGTACAGATGGTAGTCACACGCTATTTTATAAACGAAATGTTGAATTCCATACATTTATCAATGATTTCGCTAGGTTTATCCTTACATGTTACGAGTTGAACATTAAATACTTGAAATTGAAGCTTAAGATAGGCAATATCAACGTTCAATGTGGCACATTTAAGCTTCAAATTGGCGAATTCAAGCATAGATTTAATGTATTTCGTGTTCAGAATGCAATTTTGAAATTTCACTTTTAATAATTCATATTTTATAAACCAATTAATTAAAAAATTTTATGTCAAATTCCAAACCAAGGGTAAGTATACCCACCAATCCGGTTCAAAAATTAGAACTTGCAGCTCGCATTTTTGCAAAACACAATGCCGCCGGAGTTGCCTCACCATTAAATGCCCTGCAAACTCATAAATGGGACGTTAATGGCCCTGAAATTGCAAATGCTCAGGCATTGCATCAGCAAGCCGAAGATTTACAACGTCAGACCGACCTGGCTTATCGTAAGCGTGATTTGCTGCTATACGAAATCGACGAATCCATTAAGTCGAGCCGCGATTTGCTTATGGGCATTTACCGCGACAATCCCAAGGAACTCAATCAGTGGGGCTTCGATGTGAGTGATACAGTTCGTTCTGCAACCAAAAAGCAAGAATAGACTAATGTACAAATGCAAAAGGCTGTGTCATAAATCAACTATGGTACAGCCCTTGCATTTGATTCGTAAGAATATTAATACATTTACATATAAAATAAAATATATTTTTATCTTTGTAGGGTTTTACTTTATCTAACTAATTTAATCTTATGCAAACACAACATTCAATTTCAAATCGTCCGATTTTTTTTATTTCTATTGTATTATTTGCCAGTCTATTCGTTCTGATTTCGTGCAAATCGGGGCAGGCAGTACAGAAACCACTTACATTTAACGATGTAGAAAAGGAATTTAAATTTGCAAAACCCCTTTCGGAACAATCCAAACAGGTAATTTTGAAACAATTCGGAACCGTTCAGAATTATCACGATTCAATTGTTGCAAGACGTAACAACCCACACTATAAGCATATTATTGTAACCGGAAAAGCTACTGAGGCCGATTCGGCTGTTATGAAGATATTCAGTATGAGTAAAGAAGAACTTCAAAAAGCAGGAATTAGGGTGACAGACAAAACAAGTAATATAAAATAGAGAGCAAAGTGAAACACTATAATTTGCGTCCATTAAGAAGTTATACGCTATGGGGAACTGGGGCAAAAAATGCTACTGCACATATCGGCAAAAACGGCGGGTTTGTGAAATGAAACTGATAAACTAATGCCGATGTATGAGCAATAGCTTAGTACATCCAGAAAAATGTTGCACATTCAGTAGATGTTAGGGGCAATCACATAAAAAAAATAAATACTTGAAGATAAAATCCTAAAAAATTAAAGTCTGACAAGATTAAATATTGTATTATGAATTTGAAAAGTTGCTTTTTTATTATATTTGGCTTAATATGCTTTGTCAATCTATCTGCTCAAACACAATATGCAAAAATTGTAGTTTACAGAAATGAACCTATAAACGAAAAGGAAGAAGAAGTATTTAAGATATATGCTAATGAAAACCTTACCACAATTCTTAAAAACAATAAATTTGAGGAATTTTATATGCCTGAAGGTAGTTTTAAACTAAAAGTAAATGAAATATATCCGACAATATGTAAAGTTGCTTGCAATTTAGGACATACTTATTACTATAGAATAAATCGTAATCTTAGTTTAGCAGACAAACCAATCACAATTGTATTAGTAGATAGTTTAACTGCAAATAATGAATTAAAATATCTAAAAAGTAATATTTTAAAAAAGAACAACGTTGTTAATATTGAGAGACGAAATATTATTGGATTCGTATTTGAACCTGGTGTAGGTTTTGAGAGAATTGGTATTTTAAATACTACGGTAGGTACACAAGTAATGCATAGTTTTGGTGGAGGTGTAGCTTTTGGATTAAGTTATGGTTACAAATTTAGTAATTACTTTGGTTGGTCATTAGAATTATTAAAACAATTTAGTGTTCTAAATCCGAGTGTAACTAATGCTTCAGTGGTTTTTAATCAAGGTGTTTTTTCTTCAACTCCCTATTTTACAATTCCTGTAATAAAAAGACATAAACAAAAAATCAAAATTGGAGGCGGTGTAGATTATCGTTTTGGTGCTGTTTTAAATATTGAGACTGAAGAATTAATTGAGGGATTTAATGACAAATGGACATACAAAAATACTTTTGGCTACCATATTATAACATTCTATGAATGGGAGTTGGGAACCAATATTCGGATGCATGGAGGATTCAAGTACAACGATGCTCATTATTCTTATGTATGGAGTGAGAAATTCATTCCCTTAGAACCAAGACTAAGAGCACCTCATGGAAACTCTTTATCTGTATCAATAGGGTGCGACTATTTTTTCTAAAAGTTGGTAGTTATTTGCTGTGAGATATTGTTAATTGAAATAGTATAAGAAACTTGCTTGTTTTGCTCGAAGAAAAAAAAGCAATGAATGCCATTCGGGTGGAAACGAAAACTGCAACTAGAAATTGTGCTCTTTAACTAAACTCAAATACATATATTCCAATATTTAGGTGGGTATGCGTATAATTACAATTGAAGTATGTGTTGTTACGCATATTTTCTTGTTAGGGGCAGTAGCAGAAAAAAAAGACGATTCTGTAGTACTAAAATTGGCTGACTTTCGGACTTATATATTTTTCGCAGATTTTTATGGCAGAAAAGATACGAAAATTGACTATAACTATAATGACAAAAAACAAAAAGAAATTTAGTTTGACAATCAGAAATAAAAAAATGAAAACAAAATTTATTATTCTTGTAGTTTTTTTTATAAGTGTTACCTCGTGCGCGCGAATTGGTCCAGATGAAGAACTTTACATGACACGAACTCCATACACAGGAAAAGAAATCAGAATAGATGGCTATTATGTAACAAACGATTATATGAGTAAAGGTGAGAATCATTATTCTAATTATATTTTCTTTTACTCAAATGGTGTAGCATTTTCCTCCTTTGGTTTTGATAGTAAAATAGTAGATATTAACGAAATTATCAAACAAATGGAAAACTATAAAGACCGTAAAGATTATTGGGCTCTATTTCAGGTTACGGACAGTACGATACATAAACAAGGCTGGTATAATACAGGCAGCATGGGTTTTATTGGTGAAATACAGACTTACACTGTTATTAACAAGTATTATAAAATCATAAATGATACTACTTTATTGTTAGAAAAAAGTTTAATGTATAATGACACTCAATCCTATTATTATAATGATTACTATCATTTCAAGAAATTTAGTAACAAGCCTGACAGTACGAATATATTTATAAAATAAGTGTGAGTATCATTATGTTTAAAAGAAAGAAAGAAAGAAAGAAAGAAAAACATAGGCTGACACTGCAAGAAACAGTTTCTTATCGCAAATCAGCCGACAGAAAACAAACTATATGACAAAGCTATTTGCCCCTAACACGCGCCTAAGACATTGGCTGGCTGACGTGCATTTAGCAGGTGTTGCGCCCGCATTCACTTTGTCGCAGTGCGACAGTGAATACTCCCGCAAACCGCCAAATGCGCTTAGCCTTAGTCGTTATGCGTAAGTGTAAAAAAAATACACACTTTCGAAACTTAATTTTGACAGTAAAATTGACGATTATACAAACTTTAAACCTTTGACGAAAAGAAGGAAAATCAAAGAAAACGCTTCGCGTAAAAATTGTAACAAAACTTTTACATGAATGAATAATATGGAATAAATATGACAAATAAAGAATTAAAATTATTGACAAATATTTAATTAATAACATGAGAATAATTATCATTACTTTTCTAGTATTTATATCATTTTTAATCAGTGCTCAATCGGATAATTATAAGTGGAGCTTAAAATTAGGTGGTAGTACAAATTCACATATAATTAATATAGGTTCTACTTATGATTGGTATGGTAACTCCAAAGGCCCGGAGCTTTTTGTTGGATTAGGATATAAAAATATTCATTTGAATACTTCTTACAGATATTTTGATGAACCAATAAAGAAAAATCTTTTTTATAACAATTCAAATTATTATTTACCCAAAGACGCAAATGTTAGAATGGTATTTTGGAATCTTAGTATTTCATATGAGCAAGAAATTATTAAAAGATTCTTTATTGAACCAACTATAGGATATTTGCAGGATTTCACATCCTCAAATATCAATGACTTGAATGGAAATGAATTTGAAATTAAAGATTTAAATGGATTAACAATAGGAGCTAATTTGATAAAATACATCAAGTTTAGTAATGACTTTTTCTTGGGTTTTTATATAAAATGTGATTATAACTTTTTAAACTATCAGAGTTTAAATCCTGATTTATCAAACAACTCTTTTGGATACTCTATAGGAGCAGTTATAAAAGGCACAGATACAAAAAAAAAGAAAGTTATATCGTGGTAAATCAATCACATTCAGAAACCAAACAGTCCTCCAAGAAGCCTTGCTGCTCGTAGCTTAAAATTGTGCATTGGGTTGGGCGTTGGCTCCGCCCTCAGCTCGGCGTAGGTAAATAAAATGCAAATGGCTCGGCGAAGTGTCTTTCACTTCGTCGGGCTAAAAGCAAAGCTCCCGCTTTGCATATTAGAATATAATATTAAAAGCAGGAGCTTTAATCCGTCAGTGGACGGACAAGTTTTCCACCGGTCGTAGGCTGGAACCATACGACCAGCGTCAGAGCGTTGGAGTTACAGGCTACGGCGAGCGGGGGGTATGTGTATAAATACAATTGAAGTATGTGTGTAATTAGTAATTTTGTTTCCTCATATTTTCTTGTTATGCGGCATAGTAAAAAAATACAAACAAAAATTTATAATTATGATTTTTCCAAAAGCAAAAAAAATTGCCAAAAAGCTAGACTGGCATGTATCAAAGAACGGAGTTTTTGGCATTTACAAAAACTATTTTTTCAATGTAAGTGACGCACATTTACTTAATAATCCTCAGTTTAAATTTGTTGAAGCAACTGTTGACAATCTAACAGACGAAAAAGAATCAATTATTAGAACAGAGTTGATTGATAACAAAAAAGACTTGAAATACTCTAGTTTTGAAGTCCATGAAAACAGAATCTACATTAAATTTATAGAAAATTTATCGTTTACTAAACTTAAAATAGTTTATTCGCTATTAGATTTTTTAGTTGACTTATTTAATCGTGTAGGACTACCAGAACAAAATAAATGCCACAACTGTGATTCAAAAGTAAATAATGATTATTATACATTAAACGACAAAGGTTTAATTCTATGCGATGTTTGTTCTCGACAAATTAAAGATAATATCTACGAAAAAGAACGTGAACAAATTTCTTTAGAAAAAAACTATTTTTTTGGATTCTTGGGTTCAATACTTTTTTCAATATTAGGTATAATCGCATGGGTTTTAATTGCTGTATATTTGGAACTTATAGCTTCAATTATGTCGATGGTTATAGCATACTTAGGATACTCTGGTTATAATTTCTTTAAAGGTAGAAATGGAGGATTAACAAAATATATAATTTTAATATCCAATATAATATGTATTGTTTTTGCAAATATCGCAACAATTATTACTTTACTAATTCAGGAGGGTTTAACACTAAGTGAATCTATTGCAGAATTTCAAATTAATGAAATTGCATTGGATATGTTTTATAAAAACACCTTGATTTCATTCACTTTAGCATTAGTAATATGGTTGTCAATTTTATTTAATCCGAGTGAAAACAAACCTAGTTTTTCATTAGCAAAAAGGTTTAACAGTAAAAGCAATAGACCATAACAAAGACGAAAAAACTATTGAAAAACATTGACTTACAAACAGAAAAATTAAGATTTTATTCGTTAATTTGTGACAGTTTTATGTAGACAGAAAACGAAGAAAAAATATAAAAAAACGACAGCTCGGCTGTTATGAAGATATTCAGTAAGAGTAAAGAAGAACCCCCCGCTCGGCGTAGGTTAATATAAACCAAGAGGCTCGGCGAAGCGTCTTTCGCTTCGTTGGGTTAAAAGCAAAGCCCGCTTTGCATATTGAAATAAAAAGCTATTTTTGCAATTCCATTATTCATTTTTTGAGCTATGAGTACAGGTTATCAAATTGTTGAACAGGACGAATTGCATTACGTTACGTTTCAGATTGTTGGATGGGTTGATGTTAAATGTCATAAAAAGTAAAAGTTATCAAAATAAATAAAATTGATTATGAAAA
>CAMDNO010000100.1 GCA_945902955.1 Porphyromonas cangingivalis | reverse complement strand
GTAAGTGTGAGTTGTGTTTTTAATGCCGGAACGGCCTATATTTATGTTAATGGAAATCTCAAAACGAAAGTTGCAGGAATAACGCAACTCACAAAAGATGCTACTGCTGCCGGAAGACTGGGATCTGTAGGTTCGGCTTATTCAGCTGTAGGCGATGTAGTGCTACCCGATTCGTCGGTAGTAAATACCAATACAACCATGAAAAATTTTCGAGGGTCTATTCATAAACTTCGAGTTTATAATATCGCAATTTTAGGAGATTCGGATACCGAATATATAAAAAATGGAGGCTTTGAAATCACCACTTCCGGACAAACTAATTGGGAAATGACTCGTGAAATGCTTAATTTTACAGCTTTTACATGGCTTAAAACCGACCCTGCCGAAAAATTAGTTTCAATACGTGTAGTGGCCGAAAACAGCACGAATCCTTTCGGGGCAAGCCTTTCGCAGAAAATTGCTGTGGCAGAAGGTCGATACCGGTTGCGATTTAAAGCACGAGCAACTAATACTACAGCACCGAATAACAGGTTTTTATTTCAGTTTACCGATTATCTTTCCGAAAGTAGTATTATGATGAACGATTCTGCTCCGCGAGTCGTAAAACCAACAACGGATTGGCAGTCGTATCAATATGATGTTGACTTGAACGAAAATTTCAGTGCCCGACTTAGTTTTGGCTTTGCCAATGCCGGAAATTTTGATATTGATAGTATATCGCTAATGCGTATTGGCAATGTGGTTTCGGGGTTGAAAAACGAAATAACTTATGAAAGTCTTATTAAGGTTTTTAAAAATAAAGTTACCATTATAAACAACGAATCGAAATATCTATCAATATTTACCATTGATGGTTCTTTACTGATTTCTAAAATTATCCCTTTGGGTGAAAATTACATTTCATTATCCAAACAAGGCATTTATATTGTTCGACTAAGCTCCAATAATTTTACCGAAAGCCGAAAGATTTTCATTTCATAGGCGAGATAGATTGCTACTTACGAAGGTTTCAATTTGTCCGAAAAATGCACTTAAAGCAATGTTAATAAAAAACATTGCTACAAAAAAAATAACATTTATAAATTAATAGTTTATATTCACACATACTTCAATAGCTCTTCTACCAATTCAAAAACCGTTGTCGATGATTCTTCAGCTGCCGGACTAACATGATTCAGCAGCTCATAATTCCTTTTGGCGCGTTGAATAGCCAATTGTGTTCTTGAAAGTCCTGTTTTCGCATCATAACCCACTAATAAATCAAAAATCTCTTCGGTAATTATTTTACTTTTTTTGCCATCATAACTTTGTCCAAAAGGTTGCAAAAGTTGATTCAATCGACCATCGTAATCAGAACGATGCATGCCGCCGCCCTGATGATCGATAAAATGTAGTAATATCCAATATTCGAAAGCCTGATTCGAATATCCAACCATAAAACCATTTGACTTTGCTAATGCTATTGCATTATTGAAATCCTCTGACCGAAAATCATCTTTATCAAAAACACACCACACCTGGTCAAATTTCTTTTGTACAGCAAGATATTTAGCACGATTTACCAAAGAAAGAGTATTATAGCCCTCTCCAACAGCATGTATGGTTGCCGACAAAAGCTTAAATTGCCTGAAATAGCTTGGCTCGGTATTCTCCCCCTCACAAACAATCAAAATAGTCGGCTTCACAAGTCGCCTCGGCTCACCACGTTCAAGCAAAGGTTCACTTCTTCGGTTAGTTCGAAGTAACATCTTATGCCTTTCTCTATTTTGCGCCTGCTCACTCTTTTTGCTTTTCATATTCGGGCGAAGTTTCGTTAAGGGTATAGTTGATCGCATTTTCAAACATGTCGAGGTACGGAACAGCACCATATTTACCCCTGACATAGTTATCCTCAAAAGCTTCAGTTTTTCGAACAGAGTCAGTTTTAAAATCAGCTAACGAATACAATCGCGCCTCGCCAAAACGGTCTTTTTCGGTAAACCAAATCTGATCACGACGAAAAGTCCCTGTATTTAATAAGTTAGTATCATGCGAATTAAAGACAAGCTGCGCATTAGATGGATTCATTTTTTTTGAATTGAAAAGCAGTACTATTTTTTCTACTAAATTGACATGCAATTTAGAATCAAGCTCATCTACAACCAACACCGACCCATTATTTAGCGCATCAATTATTGGGCCTAACAAGTAAAAATACTTGCATGTACCTTCCGACTCATCGTTGGTGAGAGACATATATACATTGCCACTTTTACTTTTATTGTCAAATTTATCACGCACTGTAAGTATAGCATCAAATGGATTATTTTCAAACTGACTGCCTTTTAGTTCTGTTAGTTTCAAATCAACAATACCCAAATCGGCTTTTTTGAGATATTCTAACAATTGCGATTTACCTTTGGACGACTTTACCTTGCCAATGGAATTGTTTTTGAATTCCTGCTCTTTTAACCCGGAAATAATATCCATGTTACGAAACCACTCAATACAATTAAGCGAGTTTTCTTCGTTGAACTGCGCTGCTACCGAAAGCAACAAAGCGTTACTACGCACCAACCCCTCTTTTACAAGCACATTTCCTTTGCCAAAGCTGCGTTCGTGTACCTCAAACATCTGCATTTCTCTGTAAAAAAGTTCCACCTCCTTGGTTTTAGGTTTTGTGAAGAGCCATTCTGAAACCACTTTATCAGTATCAACCTCAAAACCATAGCGATACATAATGTCTTTGTGAATAAAAATTATTTCAAATTCACTTGGAGCATTTTCATTTTCGGTACTAAGCCTGAATGAATCAACAGGAATTTTATCGCCTTGCTGGCTTTCGCGCGAAGAGCTAATGGCAAAGTTGCGCATAAAGCCCAAGGCTTCGACTAATTTACTTTTGCCACTAGCATTAGCACCATACACGACAGCACTTTTCAGCAAACGAAGATTAAACTTATCGTTAACCGAAATGTTTTCTAAATCACGTTTTTTGTCGTAGTTTGACGCTACAAAGCTCATGGTAGCTCTTTCTTTGAAGGTTCGAAAGTTTTGAACTGAAAATTGTACTAACATATCTATTTTTTTACACCACAAAGATAGTATATTTTGTGATATTTTGAAATATACATCTATTATTTACGCAATATATGCAAATAATATATTTATATTTAAAATAAATGCACATTTACTGAGATTGAAATTCGAACACCGTTTATTGGTTTGCCTTTTACGAAAACTGAAAGAAGTTACTTTCTTGAGAAAAAAAAATAATAGAGCTAATTGTAATCGTTTACGACGATTTTTAAAGTACTGTAAACGATTACATGTGTAGATTAACATCGTTTTTTTTTCTTTACGTAGTTTCTGACTTATATTTGTGGATTAAAAAAAAATCCAATACTCATATAATCATGAAACGCAATTCGAATTTTCACCTCAAAAGCTTTACCCTACTTGTTTTTTCAATTTACCTCTCCTGCTCACTTTATGCAGCCGACGCACCTAAACCCACACTCGCGGGTGGCAACGACAAATGGCATGAGCCAATCAGCTCGGACCGATGGTAAAAAATTTGAGATTAATATAAACGAAGGTCATTACCCATCCGAAATGGCTACGAACATTTTTACAATGTAAATACTGCAGGTTATCCTACCTTATTATCCAATACTGCCGATACAGATAAAACCGGCTTAGTTAATTTTGCACGCGATAGCCTAACCAAAATCACATATAGCGGCGTTTATGGTACTATATGTGAACTTCCAAAAGTAGCCGATGGCACATTAAGTAATCATTGGGTGTTGCAAACTACGGGTGCAAAATGGCTCGAGTTTGAGTTTTAAAAAGTGAAAATCGCAGACTCATGTAATATAAATACAAAATGAAATATACAAAGCATTTTATCATACTCCTTTTAAGTGTTTTTTTGTTTGGATTCACTAAGACAGAAACTAATAAAGAAAAGCAAAAGTCACTTGAAAGTGAAGTTCTGAAACACTATCAACATGAATCAAACCCTTTAAAACTAGAGGCAGCTCGTTTTTTGTTAACCAATTTAACTGAGTCCTTCTCAATTGATGGTGAGCGAGTGAAAATGTATACTGACACAGTAAAAAGATATTATAAAGATGGTAATGAATTGCACAAGAAACTCTTATTATTACGCGATTATTCCGTAGATGAAATCATTGTTGATGATATTGATGTGTTGACTTCTGAATATCTCATTGATAATATTGAACGTGCTTTTAACACATGGGAGAACTGTGGATGGAAGAATGAAATTTCTTTTTCAAATTTTTGTGAATACATTCTACCATATAGAATAGGAAATGAGCCAATAGAAAGTTGGAGAAAGGAAATTATCAAAGACTCTACCTTAAACTCCTTTTTTAACGAATTGACTCGTTACTCCGATCAAAAAAAAGCCGCTCAGTGGTTTACGAAGATATATGCTAATTATCAAAAAAAATTTATTGTTCAATGGGGTAGCAATGCTACAAATATACCTGATATACCATATTCTTCTTTAAATTTATTAAGTACGGGCACTTGTGCCAATCTTAATCAAATTACATTGTTGGCTTATAGAGCAGCCGGATTTCCTACCGCAATCGATTTTTCACCACATTTTACAAATGGAGGACATGAATGGGCTGCTTTAATTACCTCCAGGGGTTCAATCCCATTCACAATTTCTGGAAATGATAGTTTAGGAAAGTATAAGCCAGACGATACGACACCTTCAAAGGTCTATCGCAAAACTTTCTCGGTTAACAATCAAAGCCATCTTAAACTCAGAGGTGATTGTTATTTTTTACCTTATGTTTTTAACTGTAGTAAATTGATTGATGTTACGGATGCGTATGTACCAACTTGCAATGCTAATATACCTTCTGAGTGTAAAGCAACTACAGAGAAAATTGCATATTTAGCTGTTTTTTAAAATCTTGAATGGGAGCCTATAGCATGGGGTAGCATTGTAAAAGATGTGGCATGTTTTTCTAAAACGCCAATGAACACTGTTTTTATGCCAATGCTAATTTCTCAATCTAAAGCGGATTACATTAACTATCCATTTTTAATAAACAGTGATTCAATTGTTCAATATCTTAAACCTGATTTTAGAAAATTTCAAAGCTTAATACTTTATAGAAAATTTCCATTAAGAGACAATATAAAAACATATATTAAGCGAATGATAAATGGGAGCTTTCAAGCTTCTAATTCAGCCGACTTTTCGGATGCAGTTACACTTTATACAATAACCGAGAATCCTGGTGTTTGCCGCAATGAGATAGCGCTAAAATCTATTGAAAAGTATCGGTATGTTCGTTATCTTAGTTATAAATACGCGAAGTGTAATGTTGCTGAATTAGAGTTTTTTGATGCTAAAACAGGTACTGTTTTAAGTGGAGCTATAATCGGTACCAAAGGTTTGCAACCATTAGAAAATGCTTTTGATGGAAATGTGTTAACCTATTTTGATACAGATGTGTCAAAAGATCCACGATGGGTTGGTTTAGACTTAGGTGCTCCAACATGTATTTCAAAAATTGCTTATACATCACGTAATGATCAAAATCACATCGTAATTGGTGATGTATATGAATTGTTTTATTGGGATGAAGAATGGAAAACTCTTGGAAAGAAGACAGCCACAGAAAATGTTATTATGTTCTCAAATGTACCAACCAATGCTCTTTTTTTATTAAGAAACAGGAGTAGAGGAAAGGAGGAACGCATTTTTACGTATGAAAACGGTGCACAAATATGGAGATAAAATGTAAAAATTAACCTAAATAATTACAATACTTATGTTGGAATACTTTTCGTTTGTTTCAAGTTTACATTTTGCTGTTTTGGCTTTTGTTTTATACCACAAGAATAAGCCAAAACTTATGCATATTACGGCACTCATTCGGTTGTTGTTGTTTATGTGTTTGTACACAGGCCTTGTCTTTCTTCACTTTATAGCTGTCGATAAGGAGCTTGTGCATATTCTTCGTTATTATTTCCCCATCGATGGTATGGTAATGGCAAGTTTAGCGCCATCTTTGTATTACTATGTAATGGCTACTATTGATGTTGCAGTGCCTCGCTCGACCAAAGTTTCTGTTTTGCATAGTTTGCCCTTTTGGCCTTTTGTGTTGTTTAATGTCTATTTTGCCACATTCACCAGCTCGCAGCGTGTCGACTGGCTCATGCGCGATTACCAATACGGAACATTGCATAACAATGTGTTAAATGTTGTACTATACATACAGATTCTAATATACCTTATTATTAGCTTGCGTCAAGTCCAGCTGAAAATGAAATGTAATATCCAAGCTGAAACAGTTACACCCGATTTTCATTGGCTTCGTAACTATTTGCTTATTACTACGATTTACACAGTGGTTTCTATGCCATTTTGTTTTTATATAGCCAACGAACAAACAAATATTATCATTGGCCTTTTGGCAATGAATATACAGTTTAGTTATTTGTTTTATAAAATTACAACAAACAAATACTTGTTTAATAGCCCAAGCTATGGTGAAGATAAACCAATACCAATTGAATGCAATTCTATGGTAAAAGCATATAAAATAAACATTGAGGCTGCCGATGACGTAATTGCAAAATTAATCGCCCATATGGATATTGAGAAACCCTACCTTCACGAATCGTGCAGCGTTCAATCTGTTGCCGATAATATAGGTATTCCACCCCACCAATTGTCAACTATATTAAACTGTAAATTTAAAAAAACCTTTCCCGATTATATCAACGAATATCGCATTAATGCTGCCCAGCAAATTTTACTGTCTGTAAAATCGGATTCGGTTACCATCGAAACTATTGCTCACGAATGTGGCTTTGGTTCAAAAACCAACTTTAACCGCACTTTCAAAAAGTTCAGCAATAATGTAACTCCCAAAGCATTTATTCAACAAAACAAATCAATTGAATGATTTTGTTGAAAAGACTCCGAAAACTTTGTACTGTTTCATAATATGGTACATTATTTCAAGATATACAACCTACATTTGCCGCCGATAAAAACACAATCTTAAAAATGAGGATTAAAAAAAGGGGTGGCACTTATCTCTCAGTTTTTGCAGACCAGATAGATATTAGCGCACCCCTCTACCTCAACAAACCATCATAAAAAGGAAAGGAGGCGGCACAAAAGTAGTAATTTAATGGATAGAAATAATTTACCCTAACAAAGTTTGGGATAAATTACGATGGGAAGACCTGCGAAAGAGGTATAAACAAACAAATTTTTAAACTTATCAAATTAATAAAATAGAAAATGAAAATATATAAAACAAAAAAAGTGATTTTTGCAGTAGTAACTACAATAGTATTGGTATCAACTTTGCCGTTGCTTCAATCATGTAGTAATGAAATGGAAGCTATGCAGGGGTTTGATAAAGTTGCAAATGCGCAAATAATTTCAACAAATTTAAATATGGAGTTTCTTGATTTGGATATTTCGAGTATAAAGGACTCAGTTGATTATAAAAATCTCACAGAAAATCAAAAAAGTATTATTAAGAAGGCGCTTGATAGAATTGATCCTTATGTAGTTTGTAAAAACAAATTATTTTATATCAATTTGGATGATGCGAGTAAAATTCGAATATCTAACCGTTTATTTAAATACGCAAAAAATATCATGAATCATACCAATGATTATTTAAAAAAAGTACAAGTAAACGTTGATAAAAATAATTCAAGAATATTGCATGTTGTGATAAATAATGCTATAAAAAATAACGTGTTGAAATATAATGTTCGTATTAAATCTGATGCTACTGAGAGTAATCCACAACCAGTAAATACGACTGATATAGCTGTTTCTTGGCGATATGCAAATATTTATATTTCTAATGCAGATTTAAATGCTTATGCTTTTGGAGCGGGGTCAGCTGGAGCTTTAGGAATGGAAACAGGTATTGGTGTTGCAGTGTTTCTATCAGCATCGGCTGCTGGATATTATGCCTCACAAAATCCAAATGGGATTATTCTTCATTTTGAAGGTTATGCACCTTTTTATTACCTTGAGGGTATTTATCCTCAAAGCACTAATAACAATAGTTATTTTTTCATACCATAATTAAACCTGTTTATTAATCAATTAAATATAACCATATTTAATTGATTAATCAGACTCGTAAAGTTTACGTTCAAGCATTTATAAACTTCATTTTAAGAACCCAAACTTAAAGTAAATGTCTGCAGCATCAAGGACATGATATTTCTTTTAAATATAGTTTGTCTAGTTTTAAATATCTTAAACTAATAGGCAATTAAGTGTTGAATTTTTATTAAAAATCAAATCATGAAAGTTAAGCTAATTTCTAATTTATTTGTATTTATAATTACAATATTAATCTGTGTAATACCTTTTTTGTTTAATTACACATTAAATATGAAAGTTTTTCAAATATCATTGGCTTTATTGTTTTTCTTTGTTAGATTAATTGAAAATGAATCAATAAAACTTATTGTAAAAATTATAGGTGTTCTGATTCTATTTTTTTGTATTATTGATTACTATTTTATGCATATTTTGTAAATCAAAATACTTTTCGGACTATCTCATAAGAGTATTTTAAATATTGATTTTGATTAGTTGTTCATATGATATAGTTGGTGTATTTTAAATGAGAGGAGGTTATTAAAAACCGTCTCTCACTTTTTCAATTTCAATGCAAAAAACAATAAAACTATTTATTTTAGCCCTATTTGGTTCAAGTGTATTTACTATTAATGAATCTTTTGTAAACGCAAATACACCTACACATTATATTGTTACGGGGGGTTGTTGTGTATTGATTATATTGGTGATAGTACAAAATTATAAACAACAAACACATAGTTTATCTATAACTGAAGCTTTATCGAGTGGTTTTCTTTTATATGCAATTGTATATGGTTCAATTAATGGAAGTCTGAATCCTGAATGGATTACCACAGGATTATCATTAGTGTTGTTTTATTCGGTTGTAATAAGAATAAACATAAGTGCAGAATGGCTGTATGTCGGGCTTGTCGTAACTGGTATAGCTCAAGCTCTCTACGGCTTTGGGCAATATATGCATAGGTTCAGTAATATCGCTGCACCAAATTTCAGGATGAGTGGTAGTTTTGATAATCCGGCTGGTTTTGCAGTGTCGTTATCGGTTTGTTTTCCGTTTGCCTTGTTTTTATTGCATAAAAGCGAGATTTATTGGAAGATACTTGGCGGTTTATCGGCAGTGTTGTTTATAGTGGCGGTGGGTTTGTCGCAGTCGCGCGCCGGAGTTGTTTCCGTTATTGTAATGAGTGGAGTTTGGGCGGTAAAGGCATTAAACCTAAAATGGTTAAACAGTTGGAGTCGTCGCACCAAAATAGGGGAAAGCGCACTACTTATCATTATCCTATTGGTGGGGTTGTATTTTCTGAAGAAAGACTCTGCCAATGGACGTATATTAATTTGGCAATGCTCAGTCCACATGATAGCCGATAAACCATTATTCGGTCATGGCATGGACGGTTTTCAGCGTGAATACATGCTTTATCAGGCAGAATATTTCAGGAATCACCCCAATAGTTCTTTTGCCATGCTAGCCGATATAGTCAAACATCCGTTTAATGAATATCTCTTGTTTTTAGTGGAATATGGTTTGGTGGGTGGTTTGTTAATGGTTTTTTTTGTTTTCTATCTTATTCGGGAATATTGTAAGAATACGAATTTATGATGGGAAGACCTGCGAAAGAGGTTTCAAGAAAACAAATTTAAAACTTATCAAATAAATATAAAAATGAAAATATTTAAAACAAATAAAATGATTTTGGTAGCATTTGCTGCTATGGTAATAATTGGAGCGTTGCAATCGTGTAATAGTGAAATGGATTCGCCGCAGGGTGTAGAAAGCAATACCAATTCGATATCAACTCTCGTAAAAGTAAAACCAAAATATAATGACAAGGTAATAAAATCTATTGAATTTGAAGAGTTTATACAGGCAAATATTGAATTATTAAATGCCTTGAAAAAACTTGATTCGATACCAAAATACAAAAACTTACGAACAAACGAACAGGACGGAATTGCATTTGATGGTAGAGAGTATAAAAAAGTTTCAATAAATAAAGAAATGAAGCTTTTTCAGAATGTATTATTAAAAAAAGATATAATGATGAGAAAATTTCCTGCATTAACAAGCATAAGTAGAAATGAAATTAAATGTTTAGTGCTTGAAGCAGTATCAAAATCAGAAGTAATAAAAAAGAAGTTTCATGAAAATGGTCTAATTAATAAGAAGAAACAAAATGTAAGACAAAAAATTGGAGTTTATGAAGGAAATGGAATATATGCCTATGATGATGTTAATGAGGCATTCTTAAACGCTATGTTTTATACGATGATATCCGGAAATGAATGTGCTGGCTATCTTTTAGAAAATGGCACAGCTGTTTTATATATAAATCAGAATGGAAATAGCACAAGCGGTTCATATCCAGCTGCCACTTTCAGTTGCGTAAATAATGTTGGAGTAGCAACTTATAATGGTCAACAAGTGATTGCAACTTATCATACACATCCCGATTTTTCATCAGGGCAATATTCAAATACCGATGCTAATTCTCAAATTAATTATTTTCAGGATAGCCTTTGATTATTTTATACAATGGTGCAGCATATTACTACAATTATAACAATGGATACAATAATGGGACACCTTCAGCAATCTGGTATTATTAAGTTGAGGCTTTATCAGCTTAGATTCGTATTTTGTTTTTGCTTAATACACATAAGTGCTTTGAGTTACGGACAGGGATTATCTGAATGGTATAATACAGGGATTGAAAAACGCCTATACCCTAAAGTGGACTCCAAGAAGGGAAATGAGGTTTTGTTGTTTGTGGCAAAACCATCGTTTGTGAAACCGGAGTATTCGCTTCGAATAGTTGAAAAAGCGAATCAATCGTTTCTTGAACTTAGAATTCTCGAAAAGAATCTGTGGAACGAACTTTTTAGGTTAAGAACTATGGGAGCTTCAGAAATTACTCTATCAACTCAGTTTTATTCAATAGTTATCAGTGAATTTTTCAAAAATAAAATGTTGGATGCATTTTCAAAAGCAATATCCGCAAATGAGAATAGGGTAAAGCCAAGTGGTCCAAGAACTTTTGATGGTATTTGTTATGAATTTCACACCTTCGAATGTGAAAAACAATCGATTATAAAAATCGATTATAATTTAGAGAGGGATGATATTGAAAATGTTATTGCCTTTACAAATTATCAGATAGCAAATGATATTAGGAACAGTTCATTTGAAGAATCAAAATATGCTATTTATAAATAAGTGAAAAAATAAGGGGTTAAAAAAAACGATTAATATGAGGTCTATTTATATCATCGAATTTTTTTATATTTTCTTTGTTGTCATTACTATCACTGTTTACATTTTAGGTTACAAACAAATTAGCAAAAACACAACTATTAGCAACACTGAGAAATTCCTTTGGTTTATGGTTGTTTCGTTTTTCAATTTTGTAGGATTACTGTTGTTCAATATCTATTTAAGGTGTATTGAAAACAGAAGAGTGTAGTTAATAATAATCATACAAACTAATATTCGTAAGAAGATATGTATTCAGAACATTTCTTCTTACGAATTAATCATTTATGCAAAAATCAATCTCATTTTTTCTTTTATCCGTACTTGCCATTAGCATTTTTGCAATAAGCAACAGTTTTGCTAATCCATCAACTCCAACTATGTATATTGCTTCAGGAGGTTGTTACCTATTGACAATTTTAGTTGTATTTCTAAAGTATAAAAAACAAACACTAAGTTTATCTATAACTGAAACTTTATTGGGTGGTTTTCTTTTGTATGCAATAGTATATGGAGCAATAAATGGAAGTCTGAATCCGGAATGGATAATATCAGGTTTATCATTAGGATTGTTTTATTTGGTTGTAAAAAGAATAAACATAAGTGCAGAATGGCTATTTGTTGGGCTTGTAGTAATTAGTATAGCTCAAGCTCTCTACGGCTTAGGGCAATATATGTATTGGTTTAATAATATTACTTCTCCGGGCTTTCGGGTGAGTGGCAGTTTCGATAATCCGGCTGGTTTTGCAGCAGCGTTATCGGTTTGCTTTCCGTTTGCCTTGTTCGTTTTGCGCAAGAAGGAAGTCTATTTGAAGATACTTGGAGGTTTGGCGGCAGTATTGTTTATAGTGGCGGTGGTGTTTTCACAATCGCGTGCAGGAGTTTTTGCTATTACTGTTATTATTGGGATTTGGGTGATTAACGAATACAAACTAAAATGGATAATAAATTGGAGCAAACGCACTAGAATAGTAGGAGGCGCACTACTTATCATTATCTTATTGGTAGGTTTGTATTTACTGAAGAGGGATTCTGCCAATGGGCGTTTATTAATCTGGCAGTGTTCCGCTCACATGATAGCCGATAAACCATTGAATGGTCATGGAATGGGTGGTTTTCAGCGGGAATACATGCTTTATCAGGCAGAATATTTCAGAAACAACCCGGAAAGTTCCTTTGCTATGCTGGCTGATATCGTAAAGCACCCGTTTAACGAATATCTGTTGCTTTTAGTGGAATATGGTTTGGTGGGTGGTTTATTAATGGGCTTTTTTGTTTTTTATCTTACACGCGAATATCGTAAGAATAAAAATTCGGAAATGTTCTATGCTATGCTTTGCCTCGTTGAAGTAGGTGTATTTGCTTGTTTCTCGTATCCGCTGGCTTATCCGTTTGTCAGGCTAATAGCGGTTTTCTGCGCTGCACTTATCATGCAGCATGAAACAAAACGATGGAGAATGCCGCAAGGACTTTTTTCTATTATCAAGCATGCTGTATTGGTGATATCCCTTACCTTATTGGTTTTTACCGGCAAAATGTTTTACGATGAATACCGTTGGAATGTTATTGCTCAACGGTCGTTGGCAGGAGAAACAAAAGCTGTAATGCCTGATTATGCCCGGTTGTACAAAACTATGAACCGAAATGGTTTATTCCTATATAACTATGCAGCCGAACTGAATTTTATTGACCGAAACACCGAAAGTAATTGTCTGTTTTTCGAAGCTTCGCACTTTATGAATGACATTGACCTTCAGTTACAAATGGCAGATAACTTTCAGAAAATGAAACAATATAAGGAAGCGGAGAAATGCTTGATATTAGCAGCAGAAATGATTCCCAATCGATTTATACCACTGTACAGATTAGCGAAATTATATGAAGAAACAAACCAACTACCCAAAGCTAAAATAATTGCAAAGAAGTTATTAAGTAAACCTGTTAAAATTAAATCATCAGACATAATGACTATAAGAATAGAAATGAAAGAGGTGATAAAAAATAAATAAAAAGAAGGGGCACACATATCTCACAGTTTTTATAGACCAGAAAGATAATAGTTCCCACCTATCATGACAAACCCACATTAAAAAGAAAGGAGGCGGCACAAAAGTAGTAAAAAATGGACAATTATGATTTATTTTAGCAAGGTTTGGGATGAATTACGATGGGGAGACCTGCGAAAGATGGTTTCAATAAAAATAAATTTATAACTTATCAAATTAATAAAAAAATGAAAATATTTAAAACTAACAAATTTATTATAGCAGTAGTAGTTGCAATTATATCAGTCTCAATCATTCCATTTTTTCAATCATGCAATAACGAAAATGAGGAATTTATAGCATCTTCAAAAAATGAAAAAGAAATGGCTCTATTAGCTTCAAAGTATTTAATAAATACAAATAATACTTTTACATTAGAACTCAACAAAAAAGAAGCTTTAGCGATTGGTATTTCAAATGAATATTATGACAAAATGATTAATGAAATCAACAAAACCAACGAAGAAATTAAAAAAATCACAAAAAACAAAGGAAAAATTTATGGATTAAATACTGCTTATAACTCAAATAATACAAATAAAAATGTAAGATTTAAAGCTTCTCCAAATGAGACAGGGCAAGAAATTGATTCAAAATTCCGTGGTTCAATTACAGCATTTGAAAATTCTCCACAAAGCAGAGATGTCGGAGTTGTAAATGCAAATTATATTGAGTTTAAAGCTACTTCGGGCTGCTTTTTTACTGCTGTTACAATTCAAGTGAATACAGGTTGTAGTTTAGAGCAAATATCATTTCTTTTATATCCTTTTGCCGAAGGATCAGGCAGAATTTATCTGCCAACCAATTCGTGTGACTGCACCATAACTATTATGACTCCTTGTTCAGATGGTGCTTCTGTTGGGGTCTACTGGGGTCGTTAACAAAAAATATAAACATTAAATTATGAGTAAAGTTAAAGTAATTATTTTATTGTATTGTATTTTTCTATTAGTGATTCAACTAAATGCCCAAAGTGTTGACAAAGCCACCTCTGTCATTTTTGGTGTTAATATTGACTTCCCTGAAGATTTAGTTATTACGAATGATACGCTAAAAACTCATTATCAAATAGCATATTATTTTTTCAAATATACAAATGTGTTTGATGGCAAACTGGTTTTTAAACCTGATAATAGTGATAAAAATTATAAGAAATTATCAATTCAAAATAAAAATAAGATTATACGAAACATAAATGATATTAATAACTGTAACGACACTTCTGTTAGAATATTATTAATTGATTCGTTTCCTGACATTAAGAGTCGTACTTTATTGAGGCTTTCAAAAATTTTAAAATAAACTCTGCTATAATTGGGTTTAGTTTTGTAAAATAAACCATTCCAAGTTAATTGGCTTGGAATGGTTTTCAATCTAAATAGAAATAAAAAAATAGTACTAATCTTAATATACCTAACATTAGTAATCGATTGTATTAATGGTCCAAAATGCGGTATATTTATGCAAAAATCAATCTCGTTTATTTTTGTTCTTTAGCTATAGCTTTTTAGCTATTAATCAGTATTTTGCTAACCCATCATCATCAAATCTCTATTATGCTGCCGGTGGTTGTTCTGTGTTGATAATTGTTCGACTAAGCTCCAATAATTTTACCGAAAGCCGAAAGATTTTCATTTCATAGGCGAGATAATTCAATAAATTTTTGTGGGGATGTAATCGTTTACGACGATTTTTAAAGTACTGTAAACGATTACATGTGTAAATTAACATCGTTTTTTTTTACTTTACGTAGTTTCTGACTTATATTTGTGGATTAAAAAAAAATCCAATACTCATATAATCATGAAACGCAATTCGAATTTTCACCTCAAAAGCTTTACCCAACTTGTTTTTTCAATTTACCTCTCCTGCTCACTTTATGCAGCCGACGCGCCTAAACCTACACTCCCTGGTGGCAACGACAAATGGCGATTGACTTGGAACGATGAGTTTGACTATCCCAACGCTTTGCTCGATAACACATGGAATTCGGCTAATGGACCACAAACGTGGATTCTATGTAGTCGTTGGCGCGACAATGCTGTTGTAAGTAACGGAACATTGAAACTAATGAATAAAAAAGAAGAGCGCGGTGGACAAAGCTGGACTTCGGGAAGTATCTGGACAAAACAACATTTTAAATACGGTTATTACGAATGCAGATATAAATATGCAGCTGCCACAGGCACCAATAATTCATTTTGGCTGATGAGCCAATCGGCTCCGACCGAAGGTAAAAAATTTGAAATTGATATCAACGAAGGTCATTATCCATCCGAAATGGCTACGAACATTCACAACTGGACAGATATTACTACAAACCCTACTACCGGTGCGCAATCGCATCCAAGCTCCAGTAAAAAATATCTTTTTGGACAATCTCCCGATGTGTCTATTCAGCTCGAAATACCCATTACCACCCGAAA
>CAMDNO010000099.1 GCA_945902955.1 Porphyromonas cangingivalis | reverse complement strand
GGGTCTCTGACCCTTGAAAACCCTGTTAATTACGATTTTCTACAAATATATCGCGGCTCTGCCGCTAAAGAAGAAGAGGTTTGAAAGGTGTTTTGAACCGTTGCCAGTGTAATAATCTTGTTATCGATAACGGTCGGGCAACGGAATGTATCCACCCACAGAATCTTTGTCATCTCGAGATTGCGCCCCCAATAATTGTGGTAAAATGAGGTAATGACAAATATGTATATTGCTGATAATCAAACAATAATTAATTTATGTCATTGGTACTGGAAGGAGAGATATAAGATTATTTACACCCTCCCGTTGGCCCCGTTGCACAGGATGTGCAATCGAAATGACAAAGTCGCCTTTATTTTTCTCCCGTTGGTCGAAATGACAAAGTCGATGTTGGTGTCATCTTACCGTCGCCCTCCATTCATGAATTGCGAAGCTTTTGGGCGCGACGGGTGCGAAGCGTACGATAGGCTCGCACCGTTGCCAATGTCATGGGCTTGTTACCATCAAAGGTCGGGCAACGGAATGTATACCCCCACAATGCCTTTGTCATTCCGATACGAAGTGAGGAATATAAACGAAAAAAGTTTATCTTTGTGGCGTAAATCAACGATTATGGATAAAAACACTACTGAAATAATAGCATCTTACCTACAAAAGGTAATGAATGAGCAACCCGATTTAATTTCGGCCTATTTGTTTGGCTCTTATGCTCGTAATAATCAACGGTCGGAAAGTGATATAGACATAGCTTTGTTTTTTAAAACACTACCAGAAAGCGACCGATTTCAAACGCAAGTAAAATTAATGCTTCTTGCAGCCAAGATAGATAACCGTATTGAACCTCATCCATTATCAAAAAGCGATTTAAATTCTAATAACCCATTTGCTGAAGAGATACTAAAAACGGGCATAAGATTACAACTTAAGTCGTGACCGTTAGTCGGGGCTCAACTCCAAGTTGCACTCCGGTATGGTGGATACCTTTGGTGGTTAATAGAACGCTGATTTACGCTGATAGAGCGGATGGAAAAAACGGATTTTAATTCCGATAAATCGGAATGATTTTCAGATGGTGGGGTATTGTTACACTACCCGGGCGCAACTCCTAGTCGCACTCCAACTGCTGAACCCCTCGAACCGTTGCCAAACGTAAACTTTGCCATCTCGTCTGGAAGGAGAGATATGGCTCGGGCAACGCAATGTACAGCCAAGAGAGGGCGTCTCTCGAAGAGACACCCTCTCTAATCACACACACACAGAAAGTTTATCCAGCGCTATTTTTACATTATATTTCTATCTGGTTTCTTTAGTTGATTTCTCAAATTATTAAAGAAAAAGGTTTATCTTTGTGGCGTAAAAAAAACAATAAAAATTATTTAGTTAGAATTATAATCTGAATAGCATTTTTTTTCATTATAAATTAAAATGTCATTAAAACTCGTAATACTAAAAGTAAAATTTTTCAATAGATTCATTTACATTGTTATTTCTTTAGCTATATATCTCAGTATTTTAAATAATTTGTTGGTGCTTTTTTTATAAATTTAAAAATATTGATTTCAAGTGTTGGCAGAAAATAGATTATTGTAATATACTTGAAATGTAATAATATTTTTTAACATGAATAATAGAATTGTTTATAAATATAGTATGTAATTAAATACTAATAAGATATGGATATATTATTAAGTATAGTTGTGCCAACATTAAATCGAAAGGATTTATTGCAGACAACTTTAGATGAACTTTTACAACAAATTGAACAATATAAAAATGTTGAGTTAATTGTATCGGATAATGCAAGTAATGATGGAACACATTTACTTTTTGAAAATGAAAAGTATAGTAATTCAAATTTAAAATATATAAGGCATGAAACCCGTGTTGATATTGATCAGTCATTTAGTAGATCAGTTGATTTAGCAAATGGTGATTTTGTTACACTATTTGGCGACGATGATATTGCAATGCCTGGATATGTGGGTCAAGTATTAAAAGCAATAACCGAAAATCCAAATTGTGGATTTGTATATGTTAATAGAATTATTTGTGATGAATACTTACAGAATTGTAATGAAATTCCGCATAGAGACGAGATAGTTGGCATACATACAATGAATGTTTCTGATTTTATTAAGAGATTTACGCATTGGCCTGGTTTCGTTACTTGTTTAATTTTTTCGATGAAAGTTTGGAACGAAAAACAGAAACTTAACTACATATATCCGGGTTATAATTTTTTATATAGGGTATATATGGGTAGTATGGGATTGAAAGTTTGTTATATAGCTAATCCACTGATTGCGCAACGTAGAGGAATACAATCATGGAAAAAATTTTGGCCTCAATATTGGTTAATATCTATGCCGCATCTATTAAAAACTCTTGAGGATGATAATGTAACCAAAGGGGCTTTAAAAGTTTGGCAAGATACTGAAATTACAAATAAAAGATTTTTAATTGATTCTTTTGTGGCTAAAGCATATTCTTATCCGATAAAATCAGATTTTTGGAAATTGAGTAGAAGTTTTCAATTTTCAAAACTAAGAAAAGTTATTTCATATTTTATTCAATACTTTCTTCCAACCACTTTGGCAAAATATATTTATTCAAAATCAAAGAAAATGACTTAATATGAGTAACGTTGAATTGATAAAAAGCATTAGTAAAATAAAATTTAATGAGAAATTATATAGAATTACTTGGAAGTTTACTTGGGCTTTGTTAGCTTCGTGGACACCAAAGGTATTTTTGAATTGGAGAGTATTTCTGTTAAGATTATTTGGTGCAAAAATTGGTGAAAAAGTACTTGTTTTTGGTAGTTTAAGGGTTGATTTGCCAAAAAAACTTACAATCGGTAACTATTCAGCAATTGGTAAAAATGTTTGGCTATATAATTTTGCTGATATATATATTGGTTCTAATACAGTTATTTCGCAAAGTACTACAATTTGTACAGCAAGTCACGATTATTTACATCCATATATGTCGTTATATGCTAAACCAATTAAAATTGGTGATAGTGTCTGGGTTACAGCAAATTGTTTTATTTTGCCGGGTATAAATATTGCTGATGGTGCTGTTATTGGAGCTTGTTCGGTAGTAACTAAATCTATTGAATCTTGGTCTATTAATGCAGGGAACCCTTGTAAATTTATTTCGAAGCGAGAGCTTGTTGAAAAAGATTTTCAAACAAAACTTCAAAAGTATTACTTGTAATTTTAACACAAAACCTAATTAGATTGATATTTAATTACATTTTTCGTGAATTGTTGTTTCAATAGATAAATCGATAAAATAGAAATATAGGTTGCATATTTTTCTTCTATTTTAAATAAAATTTTATACAAAAATGTTCGGAAATAATCTGTTCAGAAAATGTAGAACCACAATTATCGATTTTGCATAGACAAATTAATGATAGGAGTTTGCATTGTCGTAAATATTTAAAATGTTGTTGATATTAAAAAACACAATGCACAATATCTGCCAATTATATTAAAGTTATTTTCTGGCGAAGGCGCAGTAGTTGCCGCAAAAGCAGTAGTTGTTAAAGATGTAGAACCTTGGACAGTAGTAGGAGGCAATCCTGCACGGTTTATAAAGAAGCGGGAGATAAATAATTGATGTGATAATGTGCCCCGATAGATATCGGGGGTGGTAAATTGAGAGTGTTTAGTTTTTAGTTGTTAGTGATAAAACTTGTCCTTCCACTGACGGATGGTTAATAAAAATGATATACAATTAAAAATTCGAACATAGTAATATACCATACAGATAATTCGGAAAAGACAATTGAAGATCGCCTTGATAGTGAAACGGTTTGGCTTAACCAACAGCAGATGGCTCAACTATCGTCAAGTTGAACGATTGATTGACCACCAAACGGTTTATCATATAGGCGCATCGTTAAAGGATTTAGGTAATCGATGGTTTGCATTTTCGAAAATGGAAATGAGTGCCGAGTATATAGTAACAAAACTTGAAGACAAGAAGTAAACAAATGCAAACAATAACCGCTATTATACTTACTTACAACGAAGAGTTGCACTTAGCCCGATGCATAAATTCGCTAAAAGGAATTGCCGATACCATATATGTTATTGATTCGTATAGTACGGATAATACATTGAAAATAGCCGAAGAGCTTGGTGCTTTAACGCTTTGTAATACTTTTGTAAATCAGGCTATTCAATACAACTGGGCAATTGAGAATTGTCCTATTACTACCGATTGGATACTTCGCATAGATGCCGACGAATATATAGATAATAAAACGGGTGTAGATGTACGAACGTATTTAAGTAATCTGGCAGCAAACATATCGGGTGTTATTATTAGTCGAAAAATTATTTTTATGGGTAAGGCCTTACTGCATGGCGGTTGGTATCCCAAGTGGAACTTGCGCATTTACCGTGCAGGGCATGGGGTGTGCGAAAACCGCTGGATGGACGAACACTTAGTGCTCACCCAAGGTAAAGCTATTGAATGGCAGTTGGATTTTGTCGACGATAATTTAAACGACCTTAGCTGGTGGATTGCAAAGCACAACAGTTACGCTTCCCGCGAAGCTTTAGAATATTTTTTAACACTTTATAGCTTACAAAATGAATCAGGTAAAGAAGCTAATTTATGGGGTAGTAAAACGGAGCGCAAACGTTGGTTGAAACGAAAATACCTGCATTATCCATTATTTATTCGTCCTGTCTTTAATTTCTTACTGCGTTATATTCTGCAAGGAGGCTTTCTGGATGGCAAACAAGGTTTTCTATGGCATGTACTTCAAGGTTTTTGGTATCGTTTTTTGGTTGATGCTAAAATATGGGAGATGAAACAAAATTTGCCCAACAGCTTTTTAAAATTAACTTCCAATCAGCCCCTTAGTGAGGCTGGGGCAAATAGCGAAAATAAACGTATAGTAGCTTGGATGCGCGAGAGATATGGAAATTTGAAAAATAGCAATTAAAAATGAATAATATAAAAGTTACAGTAATACTGCCTGTTCGTAACGAAGAACTCAACTTGCCGGCTTGCTTCGATAAACTTGCCGATTTTGACCAGGTTATAGTGGTTGACTCGAAAAGTACGGATAGTACACCCGAGATAACACGTAAGTACGGTTTCGAATATGTAAATTTTGAATGGAATGGGCAATTCCCCAAAAAGCGCAATTGGGCTTTACGCAACTTAACAATTCGTAACGAATGGGTGTTGTTTTTGGATGCCGATGAGTATCTTACGGATGCATTTATAGCAGAGCTTCGCGAAAAAATTCAAGATAAAGAAATCAATGCCTATTGGATTAAGTTTTTGAATCACTTTATGGGCAAGCAGTTGCGTTATGGTTATCCATTGCTCAAACTGCCTCTTATGCGAGTGGGAGTGGGCGAATACGAACGCATAGACGAAAATAGCTGGAGCAGTCTGGATATGGAAGTGCACGAACATCCTATTATCGAAGGCAAAACGGGCGTGTTCAAATCCGAAATTATTCACAAAGATTTTAAAACAATGGAGCATTACATTGCCCGCCACAATGCCTACTCGTCGTGGGAGGCACAGCGCTTTGTAGCTTCCGAAAAGAATGGTTTCCCGCACATGACGCGCATGCAAAAAATAAAATATCTGTTGATGCAAACGCCATTTCTGCCCATTGTGTATTTTATAGGAGCTTATTTTTTGAAATTAGGATTTTTGGATGGTCGAGCTGGTTTTGCCATAGCTGTAAACAAGGCGATGTATTTTTATCAAATAAAATTGAAAATAGAAGAGCTGAAAAAATCGTGAAAAATGCTAAATGGGGCAAACCACTCGAACCGTTGCCATTGTTATCTCGATACAAAGTGAGAGATATAAAAGGTCGGGCAACGGAATATAACCACCCAAGAGTGCACTTGTCATACGGCCGAGAGAGGGCGTCTCTCGAAGAGACACCCTCTCTGACGCATACGAACTTAGTAGTGAAGGATTCTTTCGATGAACTCTCCGTTTTTTTTCGGAAAAAAGTTTATCTTTGTAGTGGAAAACAAATTTAAAATCAAATCTAATAACAAAATCAAGAAGGAAACTTTAATAATTCATTCCGAAAAAATCGAATTATACTGTTTATAAATCACATTCTGGTTTGTTTTAGATTTATTTGATTTCAACAGTTTAAAAAAAATCAGCTTATTTATGAATATAGAAAATGCAATTCTGCCAATTAAAATAAATGAATTGATATCAATAATATCGACCAAAAAGAAACTTGATACTGTAGATGCTATGGGTTATTTGTATTCGTCGCAGTTGTATAAGCGCATACACGATGCACAAAGTAAATGGTGGTATATGAGTGGGCTTAATTTATATAACGAATTGGAAATAGAAAAACGAAAACAGCTGATTGCGTATAGCCAACTTGATAAAGAAAGGATGTTTTACGTATTTTGTGTTGAGAAATTCAGTATGTTTAAAACTATGACTGCAATGGAAGTACTTGCACTTTTTCAAAAATACGATGTATATAATTTTACTACTTCAAACTATGATGTTTTGCATTCGCAGGGCGAAGAATATATCTTGAACGAAATAACTATGTACCTAAAAAATCAAAACAAACTACAAAAATGATATTGTATCATGGCTCTACATTAAAAGTAGAAAATCCATCGCTATTAAAATGCAGACCAAATACTGATTTCGGAAGGGGTTTTTACACAACTACCAGCCGGCTGCAGGCCGAAAAATGGGCTAAATTAAAGCAACAAAGAGCAGGAAAAGGTGTGGCGGTTATTTCGGAATACGAAATTGACGAACGTATTTTTGAACGGACTGATTTAATGGTGTTTAAGTTTACAAAACCCGACAAATATTGGTTGGACTTTGTGTACAACAACCGTAAAGGATTACAATCAACTAACTTCGATATTGTATTTGGACCCGTTGCTAACGATCGGTTATTTGCAACTATTACCTTATACGAGCAGGGTATTTTGACCGCTGAAGCTGCCATTGCACAATTAAAAACGCATTTGCTTTTTGATCAAATTTCGTTTAATTCACAAAAAGTTATCGTTTTTTTGAAATTTAAAGGCCATGAAACAGTAAAATAGTGTTCAGCCGAGAGAGGGCGTCTCTCGAAGAGACACCCTCTCTGACGCATACTCGGGGCACAACTCCAAGTCGCGACTGCAAACCCCTCGAACCGTTGCCATTGTCATCTCGAGATTGCGCCCCAAAAATTTGTGGTAAAATGTGGTAATGACATTGAAAATGTATATTGCTGATAATCAAGCATTAACTAATTTATGTCATTGGTATACAAAGTGAAAGATATAAAGGTAGGGCAACAGAAAGTAACCACCCAAGAGTGCACTTGTCATTCCGAGATTGCGCCCCCAATAATTGTGGTAAAATGAGGTAATGACAAATATGTATATTGCTAATAATCAAACAATAATTAATTTATGTCATTGGTACGAAGTGAGGAATATAAAGTGAGTTTTCTCAATCACGATACAGCGTGTTAGAAAAATAGCAGGATGTTATTACAGCAGAATTGCTCACTTGCATTTTGGCCTGGAATATACTATCTTTGCAGTTGTGAAAATTTACCAAACAAAAAAGAACACAAATTATGGAAACGAAAAAAACAACAAAAGCAGAAACTACCAAAACAAAAACAACTGAAAACGGGGTAGTTAAGAAAAGGATTTCGAAAACAATGAAAGCCGCCATGCGGATTCAGGGAGCTTTTGACAGAGAAGAGGTTTTAAAATATGCACATTCAATTTAAATATTTATGAGGTATTTAATTGATACGAACATTTTTCTGTATTTAACTACTGACATTGATTTGTTGGATAACAATGTTAAAAATGTGATTTATGATTATGAAAACACATTATTTTTAAGTACAGAGAGTGTGAAAGAGTTAATTTTGTTTTATCGGAAACAGAAAAATAAACGCAAATACTGGAGAAGTGAAACTGAAATGATTCTTTCAATAGAAAAATTATTGAATATCAAAATTCTTCCCGTAAAAAAAGAACATCTCCTAACTTATGCTCGCCTATCAATAAACGAGGCGCAAGACCACCGCGACCCATCCGACCATCTTATCATTTCGCAAGCCATAACCGAGGGTATTCCTTTAATTAGCAGCGACCGCAAATTTCATCCCGATAGCTATTCGGGAATACCGAACAAGCATTGGATTTTGTGTACAACGAACGATAGGTTATATCAATAATAACACCACCACTTACTAGGCAATTTATTAATATTTAAAGCATGAAAATAACCATACTAACCATATCGTACAATCGCGCAACGACTATCGAAAATGCAATTAGGAGTGTATTAAGTCAGGATTATGCCGACATCGAATACATTGTAGTGGATGGAGCAAGCACCGATGGCACACAGCAGGTAATAGAAAAATATCGGGATAAGATTTCGAAATACATTTCGGAGCCCGATACGGGTATGTACAACGCACTGAACAAAGCCATAAGGTTAGCAACTGGCGATGTAATAGGTATTTTGCATTCCGACGATGCTTTTGAAAGTACTGATACCCTAAGCCAGTATATCGAAGAGTTTGAGCGTACGAATGCCGATTTGGTATATGCCAATGGGGTGTACTGCCCCCAGCTCCTAAAGGGGAGTGAGAAAGACAACGGACGACAGACGACAGACAACGGACTGCCTCTAACTCCTAAAGGGGGAGAAGAAAGGATTAAGCGTATTTATAATTCGGCACCTTTTAAACCCTGGTATTTGTATTTGGGCTGGATTCCACTGCATACCACTATTTTTGTGCGACGGGAGCTGTTCGATAAATATGGTTTGTACGACGAGAGCTATACCATAGCTTCGGATTACGAAATATCGCTCCGTTGGTTTACGCAGCCCGGCATTAAAAAGGTATTTATGAATCGTAGGGTAGTGAGAATGATGCTGGGCGGCAAAAGTACCAATATGGCAATGCAAAAACGTAAATCGACCGAAGATGCGCGGGTACTAAAGCAATACAAACTTTGGGGTAAGCTAACTTTGCTGTTTAAAATTGTACGAAAAATACCGCAGTATATAGTTTATAGTATATAGTTTATAGTATATAGTTTATAGTTTGCAGTTTATAGTATATAGTACATTTTATCGAATTATCAACACATCATCACATCATCACATCAACTTTTTAAAATGACCGCATTAAGTCCCGAAGAGAAACTTTGCCTGCTAAGTATGAAAACAACTAGTAGTGCTGCCGAGTTATCCGAATTTGCTACTCTTATGGCAGGTATTACCGACTATAGTCGTTTGGTTCGTATGGCTTCGGATGTTGTTATTTCGGCAATGCTTTACAACCGGCTCAAACAGAGTTCTACTCTCCATCTTTTACCTTCGCCTCTCCACAGCGAGCTCAAAGCCACAGCTACGATGGTGCTGGCACGTACCATTCGCTTTTTGGGCTTCTACGATCAAATAGCTACAGCTTTTGGTGAGGCTGGCATCGATTTTATGCCACTCAAAGGAATGCTTGCCATTGATAGGCTTTACAAAAGCTTCGAATTGCGCGTGATGAGTGATATTGATTTATTGGTTCAACCTACCGATGGTGAACGTAGCTTGGAGGTTTTGAAAAATATAGGATACATTTCGCATGGGGACATCTTATTAGAAAAACACAAAAATAGCGAAATAATTCATTATCCACAGTTGGTGAAAGAGGGCGTATGCGTGGAGTTGCATGTAAAGTTGCATCGTAAAATTGAGCGTTATTCGCTTCCGGTAGAGCTACTCTTTGCCAATTCGAGCTTGGAAAAAGTCCACAATCGACCTTGTAGGGTAATGGATAAACACGATGCCTTGATTTATACTTGTTTGCATCTGGATAGGCATTTCAAAGATGGTCATACGCAATTTACATCTTTTGCCGATATTGTTAATATGGTATTAACCAACGAAATAAATTGGTATACGCTTGCCACAAAATGCAAGCAGTATAATTGCGAAAAGGAGGTCTTTAGTTATATATTGCTATTGGATGCTTTTTATAATTTTACAATAGATGCTTTTGTTTATACTGATTATAGTCGCTATAATAAACCTGCTACTACTCAATTGTTTCTCAATTACCTCAATGGTTACAGAGGATTTTCGTCGGGTATGCCCAAGCATTTGAGCGCAATTCTACATTTTTCATCTGTTTCTGAAATTATAAAATATAGCTTCACTATACTTTTCCCTCCTTCTTCGTTTATGATATCTAAATTTAAACTTAAAAATAAACGATTGCTTTGGTTCTATTATATTTACCGATGGTGGTTAGGATTGAAAGGAGTTGGTAGAGGTTTGTAGATTGCAGTTTATAGTTTGTAGTTTATAGTTTATAGTTTATAGTTCCGTTGCACGGGATAGCCGTCAATCTAGGGAAAATATTTTAAAAAAGAAATTATATAATATGCTATTTTGTTGACCCCCAACCCCTCCCGATTATATCGGGATAAACTGCTGGGGCTAAGACATATTCTCTACATAAGATAAGAGAAATTAAAGATACTGCGTCTTAAGGCCTCCGTCAGCTGACGGATTTGGGGGTCGAAACTTAAAATTAGCTTGACGGCTATGCCGTTGCACGGGATGTCGAAATACTCCATTTGCGGTTTATAGTTTTCTGACTTAAAAAATCTTTTTATAGATATGGCAGTAGGGACTACCATTTTTTTTGTCGTAATACTCTTGATGATACTCTTCGGCTGCCCAGAATTCCGGTGCTGGTTTTAGTAAAGTAGCTGGTTTATAGCCTTTATCTTTTAAAATCTGAATGTATTTTTCGACCAAAAGTTTTTGTTCTTCGTTTACATAAAATACTACTGATTGGTATTGTGAACCAATATCGGGGCCTTGCCCGCCAACCTGCTCAAAGTTATGCGTTTCGTAATAAAGTTTTAGTAATTCTTCAAAATTAGTTTTTGAAGGGTCGTATTCCACTTCGGTGGTTTCAATATGTCCCGTTGTACCCGAGCACACCTCACGGTATGTTGGATTGTCGGTTTTTCCACCCATATATCCAACTGTTGTTGCAGTAACGCCTGCTTTTTTCATAAAGTGATATTCAGTACCCCAAAAACACCCGGATGCAAAATAAGCTTTTTCCATTTTTAATTCGTTTTTTGATATAAATTTCATCGAAATTGAGTTAACACAATGCCTGGTATTTTTTTCGGTATAACCTTCACCTGTAAATACATGGCCTAAATGCCCTCCACAGTTGGCACATACTATTTCGGTTCGTCGCCCGTCGGCATCTGCAATTCTTTTTACAGCCCCCTTTATTTCGTCGTCGAAACTTGGCCAGCCACAATGCGAATCGAATTTATCATTCGAGCTGTAGAGCGGAGCGTCGCACTGTCGGCACACATAAGTACCACTTTCCTTGTTGTTTGTATATTCGCCGGTGTAAGGATATTCAGTTCCTTTGTTAATAATTACGGCAGCCTCTTGGGGGGTAAGTTTATTTAGTTTCATGTTTTTTGAATTGTTTTTGCTACAAGATGTTTGCGAAATGCTTATCATAGCAATAAGCAAAAGGAAAGTTATATAGTTGTTTTTCATATTTAATTTAGCTTGCTAAGTATTACGTTTTCAGTTTTCAATATTTTTTCTTCTAAAAAGAATTTCATCTACACATTCTTTAACAAAATCGTAATTGTCGTAATCGCTGCGTTTTTGTTGGCCGTTCCAAAAAATTAAATCAATATCTATTGGCACATCTCCCATGGAGCTTGTAAGGGGCGAACGACCTAATAAATCTTCAATATGTTTAAAGTGTTTTTGAGTTTCGGTGGCAATGTCGGCCGAATAAAGTTTAAGTGCTTGATTTAAGAAATCGTTTTTGTATTTATTGCCTATAGGCTTTGTAAGAAGTATTTTGCTTTGATCCACAATTTCAAAAAATTCGCTCAACATTTCTTTTGCACGCTCCAGGTTTTGTTCCTTATGAAAATTGGAACCCAACATCACTATTGCTGTATTCATAAAATTGATTGGTTTTATTTTGTATAAAAATATACTTTTTAAACAAAAAATGCCGAAGAAAAGTTCTTCGGCATTTTAATAAATTTTGTTATAATTATCTGTAATCCTTCAATTGATCCTGCAGGCGTTTACGTGCAAGAAAAATGCGGCTTTTTACGGTTCCAATAGGAAGATTCATCGATTGTGCAATCTCTTCATACTTAAAACCTTCTACGTGCATCGAAAATGGAATTCTGTATTCATCGGCAAATGAATCGATTGTTTTGGTAATTTCACCAATAGCATACGATCCCTCGGGACTGTCAAAACCTGAATTTTGTGGTAAATTCAAATGGTGCAAATCCTCGGTTTTGTCAACAACAGTTTGGTTGCGCACTATCTTACGATAATTGTTTATGAAGATATTCTTCATAATAGTTAAAACCCAACCTTTGAAGTTAACATTGTCAGTGAACTTTTCCTGATTGTCCAATACTTTTAAAGTGGTATCCTGTAACAAATCTTCGGCCTCGTCGCGATTTAATGTGAGCGAAAAAGCGAAATTACGCATGTTACTTTGAAGGGCTACCAGTTCGTTTACAATTTGTACGTTTTTCATACTTTTCAAATTTTTACGTGTGAGTGTGTTTACTAATGAACTATAAGTTCAAGAGTTTTGTTTGATAACTTGAGAAAAACTAATGAAACGGAAACAAGTAATTGATTGTCAGTTGTCTATACTGAATAATGCAAAATTAAGAGCTCTTTTGTATATATTTTACAATATTTACGATACAAATATAGATGATATTTTCGAAATAGACTGTATATTTGAAAAAAAAATGTATGAAAATAATAACGAATTGGTTTTATTTAACAATTGTATTTATTACAATTTGTCAAAATTTAAATGCAGAGAGTTCTAAAAAATTCTATGTAGTTGATTTAAAGAAAGATATAGGTAGTACAACTTGGTTGTATGTGCAAAAGGGTTTCGAATCGGCAAAAACGTATAATGCAGACTATATTTTTATCAACATGAATACTTATGGGGGCGAGGTGCTTTATGCCGATTCTATCCGAACTCAAATTCTGAATTCAAAAATTCCGGTCTATGTTTTTGTAAATAATAATGCGGCATCGGCTGGAGCTCTTATTGCTATTGCGTGCGACCGAATTTACATGCGACAAGGGGCGAGTATAGGCGCTGCAACGGTTGTGAACCAAACCGGCGAAAAAATGCCCGATAAGTATCAATCGTATATGCGTTCGACCATGCGTGCCACTGCCGAAGCGCATGGAAATGATACAATAATCGAAGGCAAAGATACCGTAATTCGATGGAAACGTAACCCGCTGATTGCGGAAGCTATGGTCGACGAACGAACGGTTATTCCGGGAGTAATTGATTCGGGTAAAATACTTACTTTTACGGCTTTAGAAGCTGTTAAAAATAATTATTGCGAAGGCATTGCCGAAAGTATTCCCCAAATTATTGAAAATGAACTAAATATTAAATCTTACGAAATTGAAAATTTTCGACCAACTGCATGGGACAATATCAAAGGTTTTTTGATGAGCTCGGTGCTTCAGGGAATTTTGATAATGCTTATTATTGGAGGTATTTATTTCGAACTTCAAACGCCAGGCATTGGTTTTCCATTAGCAGTTTCAATCACTGCGGCTGTACTTTATTTTGCTCCATTGTATATGGATGGGTTGGCTGCTAATTGGGAAATATTGCTGTTTTTGATAGGTTTGGTTTTGGTGGCTCTTGAGCTTTTTGTTATTCCGGGTTTTGGTGTGGCAGGAGTTTCGGGTATTACATTGATAATTGGTGGATTAACTTTAAGTTTACTCAATAATGTTGATTTTAACTTTGAGCCAGTTAAAACTGGTGCCATCGGAAAAGCATTGCTCACTGTTATAGGTGGTACTACGTCGGGATTTGTGCTAATTATTTATTTGAGCAGTAAGATAGGTTCCAAAGGGATTTTTCGCACTTTAGCTCTCACAAAAACGCTTACAAACAAAGATGGATATGTGGGTGTGTCGATGAATAATGTTGATTTAATTGGAAAAATAGGCGAAGCTTCAACAGTATTACGTCCTTCGGGCAAAGTGAAAGTGGAGGGTACTGTTTACGATGCTGTTTCGGTGGATGGATTTATCGAAAAAGGAAATAGTGTAAAAGTGCTTCGCTACGAAACTGGACAACTATATGTAGAGGCTGCAGTGTGATGCTATTAAAAATATTAAAAATTAGACTTGTAATGATATTAATATTCGTATCTTTGTAGCACTTAAAATCAATTAATAGCATAATGTTAATTATCATTGTGCCGTAAAAAATAGCTTTATAATAATAAAAAATGGAACAAGTTATAAACGTTACTTACCCAAAACAACTTGCGTTTTCATTAAAAATGCAGGATAGTGAGTTTGTGATAGAAATGCAAAAACTTTCTATTATAAAACTTTATGAGTTAGGAAAAATATCTTCGAGCATGGCTGCTAAAATTCTAAATCTGACAAGAGTTGGTTTTATCGAATTAATAAATAAAAATCAGGTTTCTTTTTTTTCGTGTATTTCAGAAGACGAAATATTTAGCGATTTAAAAAATGCGTAAAGTTATTTCAAACACAACACCTATAATAACACTATTGACAATTTCAAAATTGGAATTGCTTCACCAAATCTATGGACAAATTATTATTCCTAATTCTACTTTACTAAAATTGAACACAACTAATAGTAAACCACAATAGACACAATAGAAAACAAAGAAAAAACAAAGAAAAAATAAATTTTAGAGCACAATAGATTAATACCTGAAGGTATTTTAAGAGATTTAACTCACTTTTTAATGCTTAAAGTATTTACCTAGTGTTTCTATTGTGGTTTAATCTTTAATTTGGTAAAGTAGAACTAAAGGAGTTTACAAAGAGATTGAACAAGGAAAAGATAAATTGTTTTATACAGATTTATCTAAATTTGAATGGATTGCAATAAAATCAATAAAAGACAGAGAGCCGTTAAAGTATTTGCGGGATTTAGATAAGGGAGAAGCATAAGTAATTGTTTTAGCAAATGAATTAAAAGCTGATTTAGTGATAATTGATGAAAGATTAGGACGTGAATTTGCTAATTATTTTAATTTAAATGTAACTGGAACAATTGGCATTTTATTAAAAGCAAAAGAATTGGTTTTTATCGAAAAAATTAAACCCTTGATAAATCAAATGATTGATAGCGGGATTTGGTTAAACAAAAAATTGATAGATAAAATTCTTATTATTGCAAATGAAAATTAATGATATTAATATTCGTATCTTTGTAGCTCTTAAAATCAATTAATATGAAATACTCTGAAATTGAAAGGAAATTGAAGAAAGCTGGATGTTATGAGTCAGGTTCAATGGGTGGACATCCATTATGGTATAGCCCATTAACTAATAAATATATAAAAATGAGTCATCACAAAAGTCAAGAGGTTGCAAGTGGAACATTAAGCAGTATAAGTAAAGATTCTGGAGTTAAATTTTAATTTTTATGATTATGGAAATTATTAAAGCATACGTTGAAAAAGGGAATGATAGTAAATACTTTGTATATGTGGATTTAAACAATATTAGTTTGAATTATGGTATACATGGTGCTGGAAATTCTGTAAAAGAAGCAATCGAAGACTTTTTGAATAGCTATGATGAAATGAAATTATTTCATTTATCAAAGGGAATTGACTTTGTTGAAGCTGATTTTAATTTTGTATACGATACAGCCTCTTTTTTAGCTTATTATTCAAAAATATTATCCCTTTCGGGCTTGCAACGAATTACAGGTGTAAATCAAGGGCAGCTAAGTCATTATGTTACAGGTCGTCGCAAGCCAACACAAAAAACCGTTAAGAAAATTGAGGAATCGCTGCACGCTTTTGCCAACGAAATTAGCAATGTGCGG
>CAMDNO010000098.1 GCA_945902955.1 Porphyromonas cangingivalis | reverse complement strand
AATTGGGTCAAACCCAAATACACCAAATCAAAATTAAAAAAGTTAACTGACAACTCTGATATCACAAATATACTAAGTGAAGATGGTACATTGATACGATACATGTCGAATACTGTTCGAGAAAATGAAAAGTACTGTAAACTTTCCATCGAACAAAACGAACTGGCTTTTACATTAATCCCAGAGATATTACAAAATGATAAATCATTTGTAGCAAAACTATATTCTTCAAACAAAGTCCCATTCAAAATCAATAGATTTTTTAATCCCATATTGAAAAGTGATATAGATATTCAAAGAATTGAAAAAGGAAAAAAGAAGAAAGAAGACGATTTAGAGAGTTTTGAATTTAGAAAGTTACACCCCAAAATTGAAATTTCAAAAGGTGATTTGCCTTTTTAATGGTCAAAATAATTATTTAAGAGATAATGTATGATACAATCCTGTTTTGAGCCATACATCATTAAACTTACATTAAAACATTTCCTGTCTATATATTTAAAGAAATCCCTTCCTAAGTCATTGATTATATCATTTACAATTATATTCAGATAAGTTCTATACTCTTCATTACTTGTTATACTAAAATCAAGGCAATAGATTAATCTGTATCGATAATTGTTATCAGAATTTGATAAGGTTGTATAAGCTATGGTTGGTTTATGGTTTAATTGATTGTAGAAAGACTCTAAATTGCAGACTGACTGATCTATATCAATCCACAAATAATTAGTCCCTGAGAAATTATTTATGCTCTTCTCCCTCAATCCATATAACTGTTGTTGCGTGTTGAAATTATGGGAAAAACAATGTCCTTGTTTAATCTTTTCAACCATTTCAGGGATTGAAAATGATTATTTGCTGAATTGAATCTTTCTGATTTCTGTAGGAGTGGGTTTTTGTTGAAAATTCTTTGTAGATATTCCTAGTTGTAGTTGGAATTGATTTTCTTGGGGTTGTTGGTTATTTTCATTTTGTATAAATATCATTTATTTGTTGACTATTTTTTGTTCTTCAAATTGAGGAAATTTGAAGATAATGGGGATATCCTATTAAAATAAATCGTTAAATCAATTTATTCTTTTTCAAAGGATATCAATACATATATTCAATAAGAAATGATTTGTTTATGTGACTAGGATAATAATCACTCTAATTCAATTGTTATTTCACATTTTCGATTAACAGTATATGTACAATATGGCACTTAACCTATCGAGCACCCAAATGGCAGATGACAATTCAAATAAGTTTTTAATTATCTGTATCTTCCATCGGCTTTGGCGATATATTAAGTTTATACTGACAAGGTAAAAAAACACCCACAACGCAGCAGTTTTGATTTGCTTTGTTGCGGGGTGAAATTCTATCTTAAAAAACTATGTTATTAAACTAAACCTTATTCCTCTTTAAATGGTTTCTTAGGTTTAATACTAAAGCTTTCGCATGGGCCAAAAGGCGGGATTGATTTTAATATAGCAAAAATTTTAATGAATTCATGCAATTAAAATCTGGTATTTAAATTGTTAAGATATGCAGCCTGCAATTTAGTTATTGTCTGTTAATTAAGTGTCCTACTTAGAACCTCTAATTGTGTATGAAGAGGCAAATTTACAAATCGCTCGCTAAAACCACCAACACGAACAATCAGGTTTTGGTATAGTTCAGGGTGACTCATTGCAGCTTCCAAATCATCATGTCCAAGAACTGTCAACATTGCTTGTGCACCGCCTTTCTTCCAATAAGTGTCGAGCAAGGCTTCAAGCTCTTTTCGGTGTTCATTCAATAACTCTTTCGAAAATTTCATATTTTGAACAGCACCGGCATGAATATCTGTTGCTGGTTTAGCTATGGAGTTCAAAAACGCTGTTGTTCCACTTTTGTCGGCTCCACCTACAGGAGCGTTGCCAGGATTCATAAACGTGAATGCTTTCCGTCCATCTGCCGAAGCTGAAGTATGCTCACCAATTACGGTGTTGGCATCGTTATTAATATTAACGACGAGATAAGAATGAAGCCCGCACGTCTCACTTTGTAGTCGTGTAAAATTGCAGATATGATTATGCACCTCCATCAACATTAAGTCTGCAATATCATTATCGTTACCGTATTTATGACAATTTAAAAGCATTTTACGCTCTTTCCCGTATCCTTCAAAATTAGCATCAAGCATAGCAATGATTTGGTCGAGTGTAAATTTCTTTTCCTCATAAACCAACTGCCGGATAGCTACCAAACTATCAGCAGTATTGCTTAATCCATATACTTCCAACGTCCCTCCTAAATAGCGTATTCCACCATCATATATTCCCTTTCCGCGAGCAATACAATCGACCATCAATATGCTTGTGAGCAAATGTGGCGCTTCTTTACCTGCAATATCATATTCCAGCTTCTCATGCAATGCGAGTGGTTCAACGTGATATTCAATTTGTTCTTTATATGCCTGCAACAGTTGATCAAAAGTTTCAAAGTTTCCGTATTTTTTATACGAATCCTGCGGCATCCCAATGAGTTTTTTTGAAATGGGATCAATACCTTTGTTCAATGTTACATTGAGTGCCGACAAAGTATTGATTACAGCACTTGGAGTCCCCACACTCCGGTGGTTGATGACATATTCGCCACATCCAAACTGTATGTAATGGATGGCCTCTTCATGAGGTAAATTGAATGCCTTTTGAACAGACGGAATATTCACATCGTCGTTGTAAAGCATCGGAAATGTATTTCCTTCGCCAATTACAGAAAGCGCTTTTTGATAAAGTTTCGGATCCTGCGTCTGACTGAAGCGCAAAGCGAGTTGTGGTACGATATCATTCACCCTGCGGGTGGTTTCCATAATTGTCATGGCCAACCTGTTGGATTTAGCTTCATCATGCCGACCGGAACCACCGATAATTATACGGCTATCGTATCTGTAATTCCTATTGATGATTAATCGCCACAAACCACTTAAAAGTCTTATTGCTTCCTCCTCATCAATGATACCATTATCAATATCGTGGCAATACAAATCGGCTAAAGCATCATCTAATCTTCCGTAATTTCGTACACTATCCAAAACTGTATACAGGAATACGAGCTGAATTCCTTCACGAAAACTCTCAGGTTTATGTGTTGGAAGTTTTTTGAGAATTAAAGACATTTTTTCTAAATCTGCAACTCTTTGCGAATTTGCTGCCTCCTTTGAAAGTAAAAGAGCCTGGGCAGAAAAGTATGAACAAACTTCACTAAATGTGTCGAGGGCAATTTGCATCGCATCATAAAGTTTCCAACTCTCTGAATCGTTTTCAACCCGTTGTTGGTTTTCATGAATTTCCTTTCTGAGCCCGGAAATTCCGAGATGTACCAGTTTATGGTAATTCATCTGAATACCACTCAGACGCCACAGAGTAAATGCAATACCGGATTCTTCATAATATAAATCGCTTGGCAAAGCTGCCTTCATTGCAGGCGTGAATTTTTTCTTTGCTTTACTGGTGGTCGATTCTTCTTTCCAAAAGTCAATTAGGCCGTTGATCTGCAGTTTGCTTTCGGCGGATAGATTTTTCGTTTTACTTAATTCAATCAGCTCATCTTCGTAGCAATAATATCCGGTTGAGCCCTTGTTTTCCTGAGCAACAAAACCCATCATCGGAATTTGTGTTCTTCCTGCAAACAAATCCTCCTCTTTAATATCTTTAAATAAGATTGGCCATTGTATTTCGCAACAGAGTGCTTCCCGAAGATATTTATTGTCCGAATTCTGACGGTATGTTTCAGTAAACTCAGAAAACTGTGAAATAAGATTGTCCGGAATACTCTGAAAGTCAATCAGTTTTTGCTCCTTTTTCATTCGTTACATATTAAATTTTTGCAATTCATTTCCTTTAAAATTGTGATCCACTCAGCACGTTGGTTTTTGCTGACAGTCTCTTTATTCTTTAACAGATAGTCTTTGCCTGTTTTTTCGTATTTCGAAGCACCGAAATTATGATAAGACAAGATTTCAATCCCTTTTAGATTTGGGTATTTGTGACTTAAAATGCAAATTCCTTCAAAATGTGTCTGGTTGTCATTTATTCCTGGTATTATTAAACACCGAAGTAAAATTGTTGCATTGTTTTGATATAAATAATCGAGGTTTTCAAGGATCAAATCCGACTCAACTCCAGTAAATTCTTTGTGCAATTGTCTGTCAGTATGCTTATAATCGAACAAAAATAAGTCAACAAAGGGCAATATTTTTTGGAAATTCTCAGTTTTTGAGTAGCCTGAAGTTTCAATTGCTGTGTGGATATTGTTATTTTTTGCTAATTTCAGAACTTCAATGGCAAAATCAACATTCGACATTACCTCACCACCTGAAAGCGTAATTCCACCTCCCGAATTTTCAAAGTAAGACACATCTTTAATCACCTCATTCACCACCTCCTGGGCCGACATTTCATGCCCATAGACTTTAAAAGCACTTTCTGCACATTCATCTACGCAATTACCACAAGTGGTACAAAAACCAAAATCAATTTTAATTTTCTTTCCATCAATTGAAATTGCATTTTCCGGACATATATCCACACATTTCATACAACCCGTACATTTCGAAATATCAAACGAAAGTTGTGTCTGAAAACTCTGCGATTCGGGATTACAGCAACAAACACAACTTAATGGACAGCCTTTCAGAAAAACGGTTGTACGTATGCCTGGCCCATCGTGCAAAGCAAATTTTTGTATGTCGAAAACCCGCCCCTTCATTTGTTAAAGTAAAAAGATATTACGAAAACTTAGATCAACAAATAGAAACACAAATCATCCCATAATTACTTCCACATCATTGTGTTCACTCATCAAATCGTAACGAATAATATTACTGTGAATTATTATTCCATTAAGTATTATAGTCTTCACTCCTTTTTCAACTCCGTTAGGATTTTTCACGGTGATGTTCAACTCTTTTCCACGGAACAATCTAGAGGCTTCAAAACCATTCCACGAAGAAGGAATACAAGGATCAATCATAAATCCATTGGGTTGCGGTTTTAAGCCCAAAATGTATTGTGTAGCAGCTACGAGCGACCATGTGGCAGAACCTGTTAACCATGGAACACGTGATTTACCAAATCTAGGGCTGTGTTTACTATGGGTTGACTGGCAGAAAACATAAGGTTCAATTTCTCTTATTTCTGCTTTCGAATTGTAAGCTGCGGGCATATAATTTCGGAAATATTCGTACGCATTATTACCATTTCCACACATTGCTTCGGCTATTACAGCCCAACCCTGCGTATGAATAAAAATACCTGCATTTTCTTTCATACCAACATTCATAAGAGCAGCTCGAACCACGTTATAATCAGTTTTTACGAAAGCCGGATCACAAACCATTACTCCATAATCGGTTGATAAGTGTTTTTTTATGTTTTTTAAAGCCAGTACTTTTTGCTCTTCGGTGGCAGCATCGCTTATTACAGACCAAACTTGCGGATTCATAAAAATCTTACCTTCTTCGCTTTCTTTAGAACCAAACTTAAATCCGTCGGCTTTGTACCCACGCAAAAACCATTCGCCATCCCAGGCAAATTTTTGGATATTTTCATCCAACATTAGCAATATCGGTTTTGCCCAGTTTTCTTCATTTATATTGCCAATAAGCTGACAAATTTCGATATAGGTTTTCAGTGCAAAACGCAATTGCATTGCCACAAAAGTAGTTTCGCCATCGTGCCCGAAACGTAAACAATCGTTCCAGTCGGCTTTCAAACCGCATGGTAATCCATGATTTCCAAGACGATCCAGATTAAATTGGATTGCCATGCGTAAGTGTCCAAGCACGGTATCTTGCCCTTTATCGGCATAAGGCAACACTTTAGTATAGAATTTCACATCGCCGGTTTCGTTTACATAAGCCGGAACTGCATTGAATAACCACATGCAATCGTCCGAACGATATTCAGATTCTTTAGGTAATTTTTCATTTCCGGGATTATGCGAAATTTTACTCACAACTGGCATAGCACCACCAGTCGAAACCTGTCCGGTTATCATCAATTCGAGGCGTTGAGCAGCTTCATCCGTAATGTTGTGCATTACTCCCAGTAAATCCTGTACGCTGTCGCGATAACCAAAACCATCTCGCTCATCGGCTGTATACACTAAACTGGCAGCTCTACTCCAGGCATAAGTTATCAAACAGTTGTAAGGACTCCACATATTGAGCATGCTGTTAAATTCAGGATCGGGTGTATTTACTTTAATTCCTTCAATCCGTTTATGCCAGTAGCTTTTCAGTTTATCAAATTCAGCATCAATACTTTCAATATTTCCATATTCATCAACAATCTTTTTTCCTTCATTTTCTGCTTTCCCAATACCCATTAACACAAAGAAATTACGGCTTTCGCCCGGTTGCAGTTTGGCATCTATTTGCAATACACCACACATATTATCGCCGGCAGCTTTAAAGTTGGAACAAACACCTTTTTCTAATGTTTCCGGATTGGCATAAGTTCGATAATCACCAATGAATCTTTGTAAATCAGTTTCATAACCTACAATTTCACCACCTGTAAACGCCAAAAACGAAAATCGTCCCTGATCTTTTTCGCTAAAATTATCGGGCATTTCCGGAATATTCACATTTGTACCATGGCTAATCATACCATCCACCACATCCATTTTGCCTGTATATTGCGTGTACTGAAGATTCAGTAAATCGTCCATTGCATTCCAGTTGTTGGCGTATTCTACAAAGGTAAACAAGCTCAAATTACGTACTTTGTCGCTGTTGTTTGTTACTTTCACATGCCACACTTCAAAAGTTTGCCATAGTGGAACAAAATAACGGGTTTCGGTTTTAATGCCCGTATATTCTGATTCAATAATGGTGTAGGCCGCTCCATGCCGACAAATGCTTTTGTATGTATCGATTGGCTTACCTACCGGTTGCCAGGATCCCGACCAATAATCGGCTGTTTCTTTATCGCGGACATAAATATAGCGTCCGGGCTGGTCGAGCGGCACCGAATTAAAGCGCATTCGTATAAATCGTCCCTGCCCGCCCGATTTATAAAAACTATAACCACCGGCATTATTGGTAATAATAGCTCCGTATTCGGTAGAACCCAAATAGTTACTCCACGATTTTGGTGTGTTGGGCGTTGTAATGACGTATTCTTTTTTGTCGTCGTCGAAATATCCGTATTGCATAATTGTTTAAATTTATCTAATTAAAATAATTGTGTCAGCACTTTACTTTCCCATTTCAAAATGTAATGTACCGCCATTTATAATGTCTGAATGTTTAATTTTATGATTGTTGATTTTTTTGCCGTTAAGCCAAACCGATTTTACAAAAATATTTTTAGCATTGTAATTTTTAGTAGAAACAGTAAAAGTTTTTCCGTTTTCAAGTTTAATAACTGCATTTTGCACAAAAGGACGACCAATATCATAAAAACCGGCTGCCGGATTTACAGGATAAAATCCCAAAGCAGTAAAAATATACCAGGCCGACATTTGACCACAATCCTCGTTGCCCGATAAACCATCAGGTTGATTACGATACATTTCACGCATAATTCGCGCCAGTATATTTTGCGTTTTGCGAGGTTGGTCTGCATAATTGTACAAATAAGCTACGTGATGACTGGGTTCGTTACCGTGTGCGTACTGTCCTATCAATCCGGTTACATCGTGCCAGTTTCCTTCAAAAGCCGTTGTATCCGAAAACAGTTGATCGAGTTTGGCTGCAAACGCCTTTTTACCTCCTGTAGCCTCTACAAGCCATGGTATATCGTGTTGCGCAGCCCAATAATATTGCCATGCGTTTCCTTCGGTATATCCGTGTGAATGTACAATATTATACGGATTAAAAGGTAACATCCAATTTCCCTTGCTATCTTTGGCTCGAAAAAAAACGGTTTCTTTATCGAAAAGTTTTCTATATCCTAATGAACGATTAATGAAAAAGTCGTAATCCTCTTTGTTGCCTAACTTAAGAGCAACCTGTGCCACACACCAATCGTCGTAAGCCATTTCGAGGGTTTTTGACACTGACTCGGCTCGGATATAATCACCCGGAATATAACCCAGAGAATCAGAGACATGCCTGTCGGATCCTTTATGACTGCCAATAGAAGATTCTTTCATAGCTCGGTATGCCTCTTCGTAATCAAAACCTGTTTGACCTTTCAAAATAGCATCGGCGATGACCGGAATACTGTGATTGCCTATCATACAATAGTTCTCTGCTCCCCAAAGCGTCCATATCGGTAGATAACCATTCACTTTTTGATGCTCAATCATACTATAAACCACATCATTGTTTACCTTGTTATTGATAATTGAAAAAAGTGGATGCAGTGCACGGTAAGTATCCCAGAGTGACAGTGTGGAATAATATTTCCCAATGTTCGATTGTTGTTTCTTGAAAACTGCATTTTGATATTCACCATTTACATCTGCCACATTATTAGGATGTATCATGGTGTGATACAGACCGGTATAAAATATTTCTTTCGTTACCTCATCGGCTTCAATTTTTATCTTATCGAGTTGTTTTTGCCAAAGAGATGCAGCTTTTGACTTAATTTGTTCAAAATTTTTGTTTTCGACTTCTGTTTTTAGGTTCAACCACGCATTTTCAACACTTATAGGCGATATACCTACTTTGACAGTTATTTGCTCATTATGAGTGGTTTTAAAATATACTGAGCCAACTGTCCAATTATGAAACCACTCACGAGGTCGCGTAAAGTTTGGTGATTTGGTGGAAGTCATTTGATGGGTATAAAACGGTTTTGAGAAAGTTGCCACAAAATACACATTCCGAAAAGGCACCCAACCAAAAGAAGCTCGCATACCGGTAATTGTTGAATCGTTGACCCAGCGTAGTTCCGAATAGGCATTGTTATTGTTTCCCACACCAATACTTGGGGTAATAATAATATACGCACTGTCGTTTCTCGGAAAAGTATAGCGATGCAGGCCACAATGTTCGGTAGCTGTAAACTCGGCTTTAATATTAAAATCTTTGAGCAACACTGAGTAATAGCCGGGAGTTGCCACTTCGTCGGCATGCGAAAAGCGCGAACGAACACTCGGAAACGGTTGTTGCCTTGTTCCGAAATTGGTAGTAAACTCACCGATACGAGGCATAAAAAGAATATCACTTAAATCGCCTATACCAGTACCGCTAAGGCGTGTATGCGTAAACCCCATAATGGTTGTATCGCTGTAGTGATAACCCGACACCCAATCCCAACCCTTATTGTCGGTTACGGGGCCAATTTGGATATTTCCAAAAGGTAAACATGCATTGGGGAAAGTATGTCCATGACCACCGGTTCCAATAAAGGGGTTAACATAATTAATATTGTTTTTTGCATTTACAAATAATGCAAATAAAGCACTAAATAAAATAAAAAATTTAGCTTTCATTATTTTCAGAAATAATTAGAGTTGAGTTGACTTAAAAAACTGCAAGTTCGACAGTAAATTTTGGAGCGAATTAGCATCCCATTTGTGACCACCTTCGTATTCGGTATAAATGTGTGGTACTTTTAACTCATTGAGCCAAAGGTGAAATTTGTAATTTGTTTTGTACAAGAAATCTTCTTTTCCTACACTCAACACAATGCTAATATCTTTGCGCTCGCGAATGTGATTGATTAAGTTGAAGCAACTGTTGCGATGGTAGTGCTCTGAATTTTCGAAGTAATTTCCTAAAGCCTCCGTCAACCCATGTCCTACATTGTCCCATTTTAAATCTTCAATTGTAGTAGCCGGATTTAACATGCCTGCTTTTGCTAACGCCACCGAAAAAGTATCGGGAAAGCGACAAAGCAAGCTAACCGCACCATAACCACCCATGCTAAAACCACAAAGTATTCGACCAATACGGTTATTTTCGGTGTTAAAATTAGCATCCATATAAGCTGTTAGCTCTTTCGAAATAAAGGATGCCACTTTAACTTCGGGTTTCAGAGGAGCATCCAGGTAAAACGTCATACCCACCAATGGAGCCACAATGATTACCTTAAACATTTCGGCCATTTCCTGCATACGGGTTGCCAGATTGTACATTTTACGTAATCCTTCTTCGGTAAGTGGCATATTGTTAGCACCATGCAACATATAAACTACCGGCCATGCAGTTTTGCTTTTTGCATAGTCGGCAGGTGTAAATACCAATATAGGAAAGTCGCGCTGCATCAACTCACTACGCACATTGTAAAATTTACCGTACTTATAATCAGGCGCTTTAATGTCGTAGCCATTGTCGTTCTGACTAAATGAATTTGTGTGTGATAAAAACAGAATCACCACCATATAAAAGATATTCTTAATTTTCATATTATCCATATTTTAGAGTAGCTGCATTATTTCATTGCAACTTGTTTTATAAATACTGCGAATTTTCATTGCATTTTTCTTGATAATGCTTTTTGCATTTTTCTGTTTTTTCCAAATTGCCATCAATGCATCAGCTACCTGTTTTCCGGTGGTTGCATCAATTTCAAAAACCGAATTATTGAATCCCAAATCGTAATACATTTGTCCTTTAATGGTATCTTCGGGCTGGCGCAAATAAAAGAAATGGGTGCCGTTGACAGCCGCAATAATGGGCGAATGACATTCTAAACTCATCACTGCAAAGGCTTTGGCATAAAACGATGCAGCTTCGTCGGGAAACCAATAACCACGTTTCAGCACAAAAGGTTTCACATCGTCGGGCAGCGGGTCGATAACCAACTCATCCATTATGTCCAATTGATAGGTCATTTCCGGACAAACCACCACTTTTTGCTTAGTTGTACGCACCCATGCAATGATGGCTTCGCGCAGTTTGGCATGATCTACTTCCTTAAATTTTTCGTTGGTTTGTTCCACTTGCTCAATTTTTTCTTTGCTCCAATTATTATTCGCCGCAAATTTATGATAAGGTGTGTAGCGTAAACGGGGAATAACGCAAATAAATTTCTTGTGTTCCAGTTTGTTGGCCTTCAGAAATTTATCGGCTTTTTCTTTGTCCTGAATATTCATAAAAAAAGTAGCATCCGGCACAAATTTGATATGATTGCCCGCGATTCCCACTTTTTTCAAATGCTTTATCGATTCCGTTTCGCGGGTATAAATAAACGATGCTTTTTTCAAAATACTTTGGTCGAAAGCATCCGGCGACTGGAGTGTAAGCGCAAAAATGCCAAAAGGCTTGTCGGAATGTTTTATCCACGCAGCCAGATTGTATCGACCCACCAAATCGGGACCCGAACCGTGAATCATCAAATCTGCTTTTTCGAATGCCTCCTTTATTTCCGGGTTATTCACTGTTTTGTCTTCATTTACAGCGCCGTAAAGAATTTTTACTTTGGGAAAATTTTTATTCAACATAGCCTTTACTTTCGGGTCATCACTTCTTTTCCACAAAATAATCGTAGCATTGGGGATAAATGTTTCCAACACATGCAGCAATCCGGGCGTGTGTGCAATATCGCCAATATTTACATCCTGCCAACCCGAAACAACCAGAATTGTTGGATTCGATTTATCACCTGCTTTTTGTACTATCTGTTCGAATAGTTGATTTTCGGTGGATGCGGCATGTAAGTTGGCAACACAACATAGCATTGCGATAATCAGAACTTTCAAATTCGATTTTATATACATATTTTTTCTATTTTTTTAATCGTAAAATTACATGTTTGGCTAATATTTTAGCATAAATGTTTCTACTTCAGCACGCGTATGATACGAAGGAATAGTATCAGGCTTTGTACATGCCAACGCGCCAACTGCATTGGCAAATTGCATGGCTTTTTCAACGAACATACTCTCAGCCAGCCCTACCGCCAGTCCGGCATTAAAAGCATCGCCGGCACCGGTAGAGTCCACTGCTTTTTCGAGACAATACGGTTGCGCCTGAAATATCATAGTTGCGTTTACAAGCAAGCTACCCGATTCGCCCAGCGTTACTACTATGTTTTTACAACCTGTACGAAGCAATTGTTTGGCAATATCCGTTTCGCTGCTTTTATCGGTTACATCCAAACCTGTGCAAATACGTGCTTCGGTTTCGTTGGGTGTGAGGTAATCTACAAATGACAAATCATGCGCCATGAGATTGGCTGCCGGAGCAGGATTCAGGATTACAAGTGCCCCTTTCTCCTTCGATTTGCGGGCAGCATACAATGCCATTTGTAATGGAATTTCGAGCTGTAACAGCACAATTGTCTCATTATCCACCAATGCCATTGCACGATCAATATTTTCTTCGCTCAGTGAATTTAGAGCTGAAATATCGATAGTTATCACATTGTGTCCGTCGGCCGAACAAATAATAAAACCACAAGCAGTGGGGAATTCGTTTGTCTGAAAAAGGTAATTCGAATCAACTCCCTCGGCTTCTAACAGGCTGAAAATATTATCGGCAAAAGGGTCTGTGCCAACCATACTCACAAAAGAAGTTTGAGCACCCAAACGGGCAGCCTGCACAGCCTGGTTGGAACCTTTGCCGCCCCAGGTTTGTCTGAAATTTGTTCCTTTCAGGGTTTCGCCTTTCAGTGGTATACGTTGGGTATCCATTACGAGGGCTTCGATATAACTTCCGATTACAACAATTTTTTTACTCATAATTTTTGTCGGATATTTTTAATAATTTGAACCACTTCCGGTTCTTTTCATCAGAATATCCAAACCACTGCTCGTACCTGTAAGTTGAGCACCGGCATCGAAAAGAGCCACCATTTTTTCGTACGAATTTACTTTTCCCGAAGCTTTTACTTTACATTCCGAACGGACATTATCAAAAAGTAGTTTGATATTTTCGGGAGTTGCATCGCCGCCTCCAAAAGGCGAACCACTCGAATTTTTAATCCAAACAAAACCGGCATTATCAAAAATTTTGATGGCTTTAATTTTTTCTTCCACTGTGGGTATTTCGCCTAATTCGAGCATCGGTTTGATGATAATACTTTTCGATGCATCGAGCATAGCCTGTGCTTCCTTTGCAAAAAAATCGTAGTCGCCCGATACAAAAGCGCTCATATTTGGCTGATAGTCCACTTCATCGGCACCTATTTCCACACATTCTTTCATCATGGCAATTTTGACGTTCAGGGTTTCGTGTCCCATGCCAAAACCGAAGAATGTAGCTAATTTCACATCCGTACCTTTCAGTATTTCTTTTCCCATGGACACATAATACATGGGTACCATGGCGGCATGAAAACCATATTCGCCACACAACTCGAAATGCTTAATCATTTCATTTTTAGTTACATTGGGGGCTGTTTTTGTAAATTGAATACATTTTGCTAATTGCTGTTGCGAAAAATTTATTATATCCATATTTTTATTTTTATTTGTTGTTAAATGGCAACCCTTTTACGGCATCGCACATTGCTTTTACATTATCAAAAGGCACATTGGGCATTAAAACTTCGTGGCTGGGACCGAGAATAATATTATTTCCCAATATGTTTTTTACACGTACAGTTTCATTATATACTTCCTCAGGTGTACCTGTGGTAAGTATTTCCTGCGTGTCGATGCCGCCCACAAATGCAATCCTACCTTTAAAATTTGCGGCTAAATAGTCGGCATTCATATTAGTAGCTAATGCTTGTATGGGATGAATGGCATCAATACCAGCATCGATTAGCGAATCGATAATACGGAAAATAGAGCCACAACTATGTAAAACAGCCTGCACATTATAACGGTGAGCCTGATCGGCAAATTTTTTAATCCACGGCAAAAAGAAATCTTCGAATTGCATGGGGTCGAAAAGCATATCTTTTTGTGTGCCAAAATCGTTTCCAAAAAACATTCCATCCACTAAGCCCGTAGTTTGCTGATAGAAAAGTTCATTGGCTTCGAGGTAGAAATTACATAAATGTTCCAACGCTCTATGCACTAATTCCGGCTCAAGCATAAGTTTCAACAATAGCTCTTCGGTACCGAAAAGATAGGTTAAATCGTGATAAAAAGGACTCCAAAAAGCACTCAAACGATAATAATCACCTGCATTTTGCAGTGCTGAAATGCATTCGTCGAAATGAAGGTATTTCACTTCAGGCCATTTTACAGCATCGATTTCTTCGATTGTTGTGGCATTTGCCAGTATGCCGCCACTCATACCATGCGGGTTGGCATCTTTCCAATACCGCATGCCTAATCCTGCGGGATGCTGATAGGTCGATTTCATATAATGTGGTGTAATCCAACGCACATCGTCGTCGAAATACAAATGCAATGCTTCCTCACCCTGTGTACCTGTGGCTGCATTCAACAATTCGATGGTTTCCTTTTGCGGACTTCCAATCCACAATCCACATCGCTCAACGGCTTTACCTGCCACTAAATCACGAATAAGTTGTCGTCTGGTCATATAAAAAAATGTGTTAAATTATTAAAAGAGATTACTTATACCAATTAATGCCATTGCCAAAATAAGCACCAACATACCTATATTCAACTTCCTTTTGGCTTCTACATTGGCATTTTTCCATTCACCACGCCATACGCCCCATAGGTTACCCACCACAATTGAAATAGAAATAAACAATGGCCAGCCAATGATATTTCCCCAATCACCCATTCGTTGCGAGCCGATACCGTACAAATAGAAACTTCCAATCCACATGATGGCCATCGACAAACCCAACACTACATTTTTGGTAATTCCGGGTGTTACAAATAGAGTTGTATTTTTATTTTTACCAATTAAGTATAAAGTATAAGCCAGATTGGGAATAAATCCAACACTGAAAAACAATGCCCACACAGCATTTCCGGCCATTTCAGTAGCAGTGCCGTTTTGTATGGCAGCTTCGGTTATAGCTGTTCCAAACGAAAATCCGATATTGGGCAAACAGCTGAGTACTCCCGCTGCCACTGCAATCATAATTCCGGCGGTAAGTTTGTTCGTTTTCGTAGTTCTCTGACCATCAGTATTTTCTTTTTGCGAAGCAGCTTTGGAACAAATTATAATTCCCAGAACCACCACAATATTTCCGGCTATCATCATTAAACCTGCGGGTTCAAAAACGGAGGATGTATGCTGCACAAACAAAGGTATCAATCCACCCAAACTGGCAATAAGACCCATAATAACCGGATAACCAAGCGACATGCCCAACTTGTCCATACCCAATCCGAAAAGTACTGAACCCAATCCCCAACAAAATCCGAATACGCTTAGAATAAGTATATCCGAAAAATCAACCTGCTCATAAACACCTTGCAAATCGTTGATAAATATAAATGCCAACAACAGATTGAGTATTAACATACCAAATAACGAAAATACGAGCCAGCTATTTTCCCATTTCCAACCTTTCATTAGGGTCATGGGCAGAATAAATGAACCCTGAAAAATACCAGATATTAAAACCAATAAAACCCCAATTGTTTGTTCCATAAAATTCTTATTTCTGATTATTAGATTTTTCTGTCTGGTGTCTCAAAATCGTTATTGGTCCACTTAATCCAACCGGAATAAGCGGTTTGTCTTTTCCCAAATACAAATCCATCGGCGTGGTGGTCCAACCATTTTTAAACTTACCATACCGGATAAAATCACCAATAATGCGATTTCGATATACTGTTTTTAAAGTTACTTCCAATGTATTCTCCTTTCGAAGCAATTTTTTTACCGGTAGTTTTGTTCCCGAAAGCCAAACAATACCGAGCTTTACGCCATTGAGCGCGACCTCTGCCATAGTGGCAAATTCGCCTAAATCCAACTCAAACGAATCTTGCTGATTCACAAACTTTTCAGGTAAACTGAATTTTATATTATACTGTACCTCACCAGCAAAATACTTAATATCAGGATTTTCAAACGAAGTTAATGGTTTCAACGCGTTTAAAGTAACCGGTTTTATTATAGTATCGTAATCCGCATTAAATGTAAGTGTTGCTTGCAAATCAGTAACCAAATAACTTTCTGTAAGCGTTTTTGGAACATTGGGGATTGCAGG
>CAMDNO010000097.1 GCA_945902955.1 Porphyromonas cangingivalis | reverse complement strand
GTTTTGTTAATTGATATTGCCCTTTGTGCGATAGCTTATTTTATTGCAAATTTTATTATTAGCAAAATATATACAGGACAACCCGATTTTCGAATCTTTAATTTTTATCAAGATTTGACAATTATTTTAGCTGCACAAATTGTTTTTTTCTGGATATTTCATACCTATTCAGGCGTGCTGCGCTACTCGGGGTACGTTGATGCAGCTAAACTTTTATTTGCAGTTTCGGCTAATGTGATTATACTTTCATTTATTAACTTTGCTTTTTTCTCTCTCGAAAAAGGAATTATTTTTTATTACAATGCATTAATTTTATACGCCGGATTTGCTTTTCTTTTCTTGTTCTTTTTGCGGCTTGCTGCTAAAACATTTTTCGATTATTTTACTCAAAATGGTGGTCAAATTACACCTGTAATGATATATGGAACTAAAACTGCTGCCGTAGGGATAGCCAAAATGCTTAGTTCGGAGCAAGCAGATACAAAATTCAAATTAGTGGGATTTATTGATGATGATAAAAAATCGACACAACGTATGATTATGGGTGTGAAGGTTTATCATTTCGACGAAAAAATAATTAAAAAAACAATTTCAAAAAAAGCAAGGGCAATAATTATTTCACCAACGCAATTAAAAAAAATTAATCCGGATGTAGATTTGGAACTTTTTTTAAGTAATAATATGCAAGTACTAACTGCACCTCCGGTAAGTATTTGGAAAAATGATATGCCAACCATTAAGCAAATAAAATCTATTCAGATAGAAGATTTACTCGAACGACCCAAAATTGATATAGATACCGACAGAATTTCGGCCGAACACAAAGGAAAAGTCATTTTGGTAACCGGAGCAGCCGGTTCGATAGGAAGCGAAATTGTAAATCAAATTATTGGTTACAAGCCTCAGTTAGTTGTTTTGCTCGATCAGGCTGAATCGCCGATGCACAATTTACGCCTTGAATTAGAAGAAAAATATCCCGACCAAAATATAAGCGTTTTTTTAGCAGATGTACGTAATAAAGAACGAATGGAATATATGATGGATATGTATCGCCCTGATTATGTGTATCATGCAGCTGCATACAAACACGTTCCACTCATGGAAGATAATCCAGTTGAGAGCATTCAGGCAAATGTAAAAGGTACAAAAACAATAGCTGATTTGGCCGTAAAATACAAAGTGCAGCGATTTGTAATGGTATCGACTGATAAGGCTGTAAACCCAACAAATGTGATGGGAGCTTCGAAACGTATTGCCGAAATTTATGTGCAATCGTTGTATAAAAAACTGGTTGAGAATGGAAACGATACGACAAAATTTATTACCACTCGTTTTGGTAATGTGTTGGGTTCTAATGGTTCAGTAATTCCTTTGTTTAAATCGCAAATCGAAAAAGGTGGACCTATAACGGTTACGCATCCCGAAATTATTCGTTATTTTATGACAATTCCCGAAGCTTGTACCTTGGTGTTAGAAGCAGGAATCATGGGTAACGGAGGCGAAATTTTTATTTTTGATATGGGACAGCCTGTTAAAATTGTAAATTTGGCTAAAAAAATGATTCGCCTGGCAGGTTTTATTCCCGAAGTAGATATTAAAATTGAATTCACTGGTTTGCGTCCCGGCGAAAAATTATACGAGGAATTGCTTAATCAAAAGGAGATTACAACCAAAACGCATCACCCAAAAATTATGATTGCGAAAGTACAAGAGTATGATTATAATCATGTTTCAACTCAAATTGACGAATTAATTAATTACAGTCATTTGTGTAAAAACTTTTTGACAGTTTCGCAAATGAAAAAAATTGTACCCGAATTTAAAAGTAAGAATTCGCAGTATGAAAGGCTGGATGTTTAAAGTTTATAAAGTTTATAAAGTTTGTAAGGTATTAGTTAATCAACACATTATCATATCAACACATCATCACATCACCACATTATCACATCAATAAATGATTTCAGTAGAACAATTAACAATAGAATTTGGTGGGTCGCCTTTGTTCGACGAAATTACTTTTCTTGTAAATCAAAAAGATAAAATCGCCCTTGTGGGGAAAAATGGTGCCGGCAAAACAACTCTATTGAAGGTTTTTGCTGGAATTCAACCTCCTACGCGTGGCAAAATTATTATTCCCAAAGACCTCACCATAGGATATTTGCCGCAGCACATGATTCACAATCACGGTACTACGGTGATGCAGGAGGCTGAAAAGGCTTTCGAACATATAACTTCGCTCCAAGTTCAAATAGACCAAATAAGTCAGGAATTAGCCGATAGAACTGATTACGACAGTGTATCGTACCACGATTTAATTGACAGACTTTCGCATCATACCGAGCACCTCAATATTGTTGGTAGTGGTAATTTTTATGGCGAAATAGAAAAGACTTTATTGGGATTGGGCTTTTTACGAACCGATTTCGAAAGGCAATGCGCAGAGTTTAGTGGTGGATGGCGTATGCGTATCGAATTAGCTAAAATTCTACTTCAACGCCCTGATATTCTGCTGCTTGATGAACCTACAAATCACCTCGATATTGAATCTATTCAATGGCTCGAGAACTTTTTGGCTACTTCGGGAAGTGCAGTGCTACTTGTTTCGCACGATAAGGCTTTTATCGATGCGGTAACTACACGCACCATCGAAATTTCGTTGGGTAAGATTTATGATTATAATGTGAATTATTCGAAATATATTGAATTGCGAATAGAGCGTCATGAACAACAGGTTCGTGCCTACGAAAATCAACAAAAAATGATTCAAGAAACGGAAGATTTTATCGACCGTTTTCGCTACAAAGCTACTAAAGCTGTTCAGGTTCAATCGCGGATCAAGCAGCTCGATAAAGTAAATCGTATCGAAGTGGATTTGGAAGATAATTCTCGTTTGCACCTAAAATTTCCACCTGCTCCACATTCGGGAATTATCCCCGTTGAAGTGGAAAATTTGACCAAAGCATACGGTTCACATGTTATTCTCGACAACATTAGCTTAATTATTAACCGAGGCGAAAAAGTGGCTTTGGTGGGTAAAAACGGCGAAGGGAAATCCACTTTGGTAAAATGTATAATGGACGAAATTGAGTTTTCGGGCAAGCTCAAACATGGACACAATGTGAAAATTGGCTATTTTGCTCAAAATCAAGCTTCGTTGTTAGACGAAAGTAAAACGGTTTTCGAAACCATTGATTATGTAGCGGTGGGCGATATACGAACCAAAATTCGCGATATTTTAGGTGCTTTTATGTTTGGAGGCGAAGCATCCGACAAAAAAGTGAAAGTGCTTTCGGGGGGGGAGCGAAGCCGTTTGGCAATGATACGCCTATTACTCGAACCTGTGAATTTACTGATACTCGACGAACCCACCAATCACTTGGATATGCGCTCCAAAGAGGTTCTCAAAGAGGCGATTAAAACTTTTGATGGCACTGCCATAATCGTATCGCACGACCGTGAATTTTTAGATGGATTGGTTGATAAAGTGTATGAGTTTGGCAACAAAAAAGTACGCGAACATTTGGGTGGTATTTATGCTTTTTTGCAGTATAAAAAAATGCAAAATCTTAGCGAACTCGAAATCAAAACGCTTGAAAGGAAAGAGGCTCAAGAAGTTGATAAAACAGTTTCGGAAAATAAATTAAGCTACGAAGCACGCAAGGAATTGAATAGAAAAATTCGAAAAGCCGAACGCGATGTGGAGGAGATGGAAAAAACAATACAACAATACGAAAGTGATTTAGCAGAAATGAGTCAGAAATTACAATTGCCCCAATTTGCAACGGATAGCGATTTTATTATGAAATACCAGAAAAAACAACGCGAGTTGGAACATAAAATGTACGAATGGGAATTGTTAAGTGAGGAGTTAGAAGAATTACGAAGTAATGGATAAACGCATTTTGATTGGCATGAGTGGCGGCACCGATAGTTCGGTAGCTGCCATTCTTTTGCAGCAGCAAGGCTATGAGCTTATTGGTATCACTTTTCAGTTTTGGGAGGAGGCCCAAAACCAAGATTTACATGATGCACAGGAGCTTTGTAAACAGTTAGGAATTCAGCATTTCACTTACGATGCCCGTGCCCTTTTTAAAGAAAAAATCGTGGGCTATTTTGTTGCCGAATACTTGGCTGGCCGCACACCTTTCCCTTGTGTTAAGTGCAACAAAGAGTTGAAATGGAAACTTTTAATTGACGAAGCTGACCGATTGGGATGCCCGAAAGTTGCTATGGGGCATTATGTACAGATTGAAAAAGAAAACGAGCACTATTTTATATCTCAGGGTGTCGACCTTGATAAAGATCAATCCTTCTTTTTGTGGGGACTTACACAGCAACAATTGGCTCGTATCGTTTTTCCGTTGGGAGGATTTTACAAAACCGATGTCCGTAAGATAGCCGCTGAACATGGTTTCCGGAAAGTATCCGAAAAAAAAGATAGCCTTGGAGCTTGTTTTTGTCAGGGCGATTATCGACCTTTTCTCAAATCGCAATTAAGTAAGCCCGACGACCTAATTTATGCGGGAAATTTTGTCGACGAAATCGGAAATGTACTTGGTAAACACAATGGTTACGCCATGTATACAGTTGGTCAGCGACGCGGACTCATACATCTTAACCGGAAAGTTTTTGTAAAGGAAATAAAAGCTCATACAAATGAAGTTGTGTTGGCATCACTTTCGGAAATGTACAAAACTGAATTTACAATTCATTCGTTAAATGTGGTTGATAAAACAATTTTCGGCAGCGAAAACAACATTTATTGTCGTATACGCTACCGAAAACAAAATACCGCTTGTCGTGTGCTTTTTCTATCCGAAAACCGTGCTCAAGTACTGCTCAACGAACCACTCGAATCCATAGCTCCCGGTCAATCGGCTGTTTTTTATCTCAACAACAAAGTGTTGGGTGGCGGTTTTATCGAATAAATAAGGTCTTTTATCTTATTTTACAACTACCGCTTTTAGGTTATTGTTTCGAATCTGAATTCCAATTTCCGAACCTGCTTTCGAAAACTCCGTTTTTACATAACCCATTCCAATTCCGGTTTTTGTACCCGGAATCATACAACCCGAAGTTACCTCACCGATTTTTTCACCCAGTAGATTTTTAATTTCGTAACCATGTCGCGGAATGCCACGCTCGGTAAGCTCGAAACGTACCAATTTCCGACTCACACCTTCGGCTTTTTGTTTTTCCAATAAATCTCTGTCGATAAGGTTTTTACCATCAACAAATTTTGTAATCCAACCCAGTCCGGCTTCGATAGGCGAAGTGGTGTCGTCGATATCATTTCCATACAAACAAAATCCTGATTCTAAACGCAAAGTATCTCGTGCACCCAATCCAATTGGCTTAATTTCGTAATCTAAACCTATCTCAAACAGTGCATTCCAAATTTTATCAGCATTTTCGGGGTAAAAATAAAGTTCGAAACCTCCAGCACCAGTATAACCAGTATTGGATAAAATTACTTCTTTTACGCCTGCAAAATCGCCTGTTTTAAAACTGTAATATGGTATTTCGGAAAGATTTACCGAAGTGAGTTTTTGCAGCATTTCGGTTGCTTTAGGTCCTTGTACAGCTAATTGAGCCATCCAGTCCGAAGCATTTTCGAGTTCTGCACTTTCGGTATTGTTTGCCACGCACCAATTCCAATCTTTGTCGATATTCGAAGCATTTACTACTAACAAATACTTATCAGTTTCATAGCGATACACTAATAAATCGTCCACAATACCGCCTTTTCCGTTTGGGAAGCATGCATATTGAATTTTGCCAATAGTAAGAGTACTCACATCGTTGGAAGTAACTTTTTGTAAAAATGCAAGTGCATTGGGACCTTTCACCCAAAATTCGCCCATGTGTGAAACATCAAAAACGCCCACACTTGTGCGAACAGTAATATGTTCGTTAGTAATGCCGGTTGGGTATTCTATGGGCATATTAAAGCCGCCAAATTCGTGCATTTTTGCTCCCAGAGCTATATGCTTTTCAGTAAAAGGAGTTGTTTTCATTTTATTTAATTTTAATCAAAAATGTGAGCTACAAAGGTAAAAAACTTATTTGTAATACTAATTTTTTAATTCCGATTTTTTCCAATCCAAAATTCCTTTTAGTGCCAAAAGTAAAAACAGAAAGTATTCGACGGATAGCAAATACAATCCTTGGCGGAAAAACACGAATACCGAAACGCTATTGACGATGAGCCACACAAACCAATTGTCGGAAATGCGTCGAGTAAGCATAATTTGTCCGACAATACTTGCAATGGCAATAAAGGCATCGTAGTAAGGCTGTGAGGCTGGTTTAGGGAAAATTCCGGGATATAGAATTGGGAGCTTTTGAACTATAATTCCGACTGTTAGGGTAAGTAGAGCAGTTATTACTAGTAAACTCCAACGATTGGTTTTAGTGAGAATTGTAGGGGCTTCATTGCCAGCTAATTGTTTGCGCCATACGTACCAACCGTAAAAATTTGTAGCAAAGAAAAATGCTTGCAAAAACATGCCGGAATATAGTTGTACCTGATAAAATAGCCAGAAAAAGCAACTTACATTGATTAACCCTACCAACCACGAACTGATTTTCTGACGTGTAGCCAACCAAACTGCAATCAAACCGAATACAGTGCCAATAAACTCAATGTAACTCAATGGGTAAGACCAAAGTGTTACAAAAATGTTGTTGATATTGAAAAAACCAAATTCATTTACCATTATATCATTTACTATTTACCATTTAATACAACAAAGTCGCAAAAACTAAAAACGTCTTTGCGACTTGGCTTTGTTGTTATTGTAAGTGAGGCTCTCACTAATATGAAATTTATCCTACAATTTTCTTAAACAAGTTTTTCATGTTTACCGCATCGCCAATAATTTTTTGTAAATCGGCAATGGCAACACGTTCCTGCTGCATACTGTCGCGGTGGCGGATGGTAACGCAATTATCTTCCGGCGTTTGGTGGTCAACTGTGATACAGAATGGCGTTCCAACAGCATCTTGGCGTCGGTAACGTTTTCCGATAGAGTCTTTTTCGTCGTACGCACATTTGAAATCAAATTTCAAACTGTTGATTATTTCGCGGGCAATTTCGGGTAATCCATCTTTTTTAACCAATGGCATAACGCAGGCTTTCACGGGCGCTAAAACAGGAGGTAATGTTAATACAACGCGTGTTTCACCACCTTCGAGTGCTTCTTCTTTGTACGATGCTGCCATAATGGAGAGAAATGTGCGGTCGACACCAATCGAAGTTTCGATAACGTAAGGCACATACGATTGATTAATTTCAGGGTCGAAATATTTAATATTTTTACCTGAAAATTTCTCATGACTGCTCAAATCGAAATCGGTACGCGAGTGAATTCCTTCTACTTCTTTGAACCCAAAAGGCATTTCAAATTCAATATCGGTAGCGGCGTTGGCGTAATGCGCTAATTTATCGTGGTCGTGGAAACGGTATTTTTGGTCGCCAAGGCCAAGGGCTTTATGCCATTTTAGGCGGAATTCTTTCCAATGCTCAAACCATTTCATTTCTTCGCCCGGACGAACAAAAAACTGCATTTCCATCTGTTCGAACTCGCGCATACGGAAAATAAACTGACGGGCTACAATTTCGTTTCGGAAGGCTTTACCAATTTGGCAAATACCAAAAGGAATTTTCATACGTCCTGTTTTCTGCACATTCAGGAAGTTAACAAAAATACCTTGAGCCGTTTCGGGACGCAGGTAAATTTTTAGTGCTCCATCGGCTGTAGAGCCCATTTCGGTAGAGAACATAAGGTTAAACTGACGAACATCGGTCCAGTTGCGGGTTCCGCTTACGGGGCAAACCACTTCATAATCTTCGATAATGGCTTTTAGTTCAGCCAAATCCGAATCGTTCAAGGCTTTTACAAAACGAGCATGAATTTCGTTGCGTTTTGCTTGATTTTCGAGCACACGTTCGTTTGTTGAGCGAAAAACAGCTTCGTCGAAGCTTTCGCCAAAACGTTTAGCAGCTTTTTCTACCTCTTTATTCATTTTGTCGTCGTACTTTGCCAATAGTTCTTCGATTAATACATCGGCACGGTAACGTTTTTTGCTGTCTTTATTGTCAATCAACGGGTCGTTGAATGCATCAACGTGTCCCGAAGCTTTCCAAGTGGTAGGATGCATAAAAATAGCAGCATCAAGTCCAACCACATTTTCGTTAAGGAGCACCATGCTATCCCACCAGTATTTTTTGATGTTGTTTTTCAGTTCAACACCATTCTGACCGTAGTCGTACACGGCACCCAGACCGTCGTAAATTTCGCTCGAAGGAAACACAAAACCGTATTCCTTGCAGTGCGCAATTAATTTTTTAAAAACATCTTCTTGTGAAGCCATAATATTTAATGTACAATTTGTTAATTTACAATTTACGATTTCTTTTTTTCAGCTTGCAAAGTTACTGTTTTTTTGATAAAAATAATAATTTCGTTTCTCTTATAAATGCTTAAAACGAATGAATTGGAAATAAAAAACCCAAAACCAAGAAATTTGGCTTTGGGTTTGAATGAAGGTTGCTTATAAAAGATGAGTTATTGGTTACGCTTGTGCGTACATTTCATCAATAAGCGATTTGTACTTTTGCATAATCACGGCTCGGCGCATTTTGAGGGTATTTGTCAGTTCGCCCGATTCAATTGTAAAGCCTGTTCGTATGAGTTTGAAGCGCTTAACTAATTCGTAATTAGCCATATCTGTTTGTGCTAATCGGATTCTATCTTCGATTAATTTCAAAATTTCGGGTTTTTGAAGCAGGTCGTCGTGGTCGTTATAGTTGAGTTTTATTTTTTGTGCAAACTCTTCCAAAGCCGGTAACGACGGTGCAATAATTGCCGTTACATAATTGCGTTCGTCGCCAATAGCTGCTGCTTGCTCAATATATTTATCGGTAATCAATTTTGTTTCGATAGCCTGTGGTGCAATGTATTTTCCATTCGAAGTTTTAAATAAATCTTTAATGCGTTCGGTAAGGGTAATCACACCATTATTTATATGTCCGGCATCACCTGTACGAAACCACCCATCTTCGGTAAATGCTTCAGCAGTAGCTTTTTCGTTTTTGTAATAACCACTGAAAACGGTTTTACCTTTGATTAAAATTTCATTATCCTGACCAATTTTCACTTGCAAATCGGGCATTATTTTGCCCACAGTTCCAATTTCGTAGCCCACATAATCGAAAAACGAAACAGTGGCTGTTGTTTCCGTAAGCCCGTAACCATAAGCTATGGGCACGCCTATCGAGCGCAAAAAGAGGTTTATTTCGTCGGACAATTTGGCGCCTGCCGTAGGGAGTAAATTGACTTTTTCGATGCCAATTGTTTTCTTTACTTTCGAAAAAATAAGTTTGTCGGCAATGACATATTTAAGTTTAAGTAGAAAATCAGGTTCTTTGCCAAGTCGAAGATAATCAAGGTTATGCTGTTTGCCAACGGCTAATGCCCAGCTTACTAGCCCTTGTTTAAAAGGTGGCATTTTTGCAATATTCTCCTGAACGCCAGCATATACTTTTTCCCAAAATCGAGGTACCGAACACATTAAAGTAGGACGCACATCTTTAATGGTTTGTTGAATTTCGATAGGGCGGAAATTGATATATACTTCAACGCCCATGTAGATACAAAAGTAGGTCCAAGTACGTTCGAAAACGTGCGAAAGTGGAAGAAATGCAATCGACACATCTTGGTCGCTAATAGTTGTGAGGCGCATTTTGTGTGTGCGCATTGCTTCCATAAATCCAGAGTGTGGCATCATAACGCCTTTAGGGTTGCCCGTAGTACCGGATGTATAAAGAATGCATGACAAATCATCGGGGGATGCGTTATTTGTACGGTTTTTTACTTCCATTTCTTGCGATGATTTTTCGCCTAACGCCATTAATTCGTGGTAAAACATAGATTTACCATCGTTTTTAATTTTTACTTCAGGGTCGAAAACAATAATTTTCTTTAATATTACCGAAGTAGCTAAAACTTCTATTGCTTCATCGTACTGCTTTTGTTCGCCTACAAAAATAACTTTAATTCCGGCATCATTCACAATATATTCTACTTGAGCGGCAGTTGAAGTTGCATATATCGGCACTAAAACTGACCGATTTCCGTAAAGTGCAAAGTCCACTATGAGGTTTTCTGTCAAGTTTTGCGAGTACTGACCCACACATTCCTGTTCGGCTACACCAAGCTCTACAAGTGCTTTGGCTATTGTAAATACCTGTTTATCAAAATCGTTCCAATTGAGCGATATCCATTTATCAGTTAGATTTTTACGAAAATGGAAAATGGGTCTTTCGCCGTATTTTTGTGCCTGAGCATGCACAATTTGTGAAAAATGTTGTTCCTGCATGGTGTGTTAGTTAGCTTGTTTTCAATTGAATGAGCGCAAAGATAAATTATTTTTTTTAATTTTTACACAAAATGCGAATTTTTGTGCAGGAATTAATGTAAATCTATGGATAAGCTCTACCCAAAAAAGAGAATTATATCACCATCAAACATCAACTCACCATTACATTTTTAAAGTATATTTACCTTGTCGCGCTTCGAAGTTGCACTTTGCAAAATGATATAAAGCTTTCTGTGCCTCTGCTTCATTATTTTCATTTCCATGCCAAATAACCAATGCGGGCTGTTGAATTGCTCTACCAAACGAAAAAGTCAGCTCCCATGGTAGTTTGTTTTTAAATCGAATATTCATTGCGTTCAAACGAGCCGAAGCCAACTCTGGTGATTGTCCACCCGACAAAAATGCAATACCCGGAACAGCTGCCGGAACAGTGCGCATCATACATTTGACTGTTGCATCAGCAATTACATCAATCGAATCTTGTTTTTTACAAGCTAATCCAGGCACAATCATGTTTGGTTTGAGAATCATACCTTCGAGCATAACTCCCTGTTTGTTAAGTTGTTCGAAAACTGCATGCAATACTTGTTCGGTAACTTCAAAACAACGTTCCATGGTATGGTCCCCATCCATAAGCACTTCAGGCTCAACTATAGGGACAATCCCGGCTTCCTGACACAAAGCCGCATAACGAGCCAAAGCATGAGCATTAGCTTCGATACAAGTCTGAGTTGGAATATTGCTGCCAATAGTAATTACAGCCCTCCATTTGGCAAAGCAGAGTCCCATTTTAGCATATTCGTTGAGTCGATTTCGCAAATTATCTAATCCTTCAGTAATCTTTTCATCCGCATGTCCTGCCATTGCTACGGTACCGCCATCCACTTTTATTCCCGGAATAATTCCATTGTACATGAGAACATTGATAAATGAACTTTCATCTTTCAACTGCTGATGTACTGTTTCATCAAACAATATGGCTCCACTTATACTTTCATTCAAACCCGAGGTTGTAACAATCATTTCGCGATAGTCGCGCCTGAATTCTGGTGTCTGCGGAATTCCTAATTTTGCAAATCGTTTGTTGCAAGTTGGATTACTTTCATCCATAGCAAGTATACCTTTGTTGTTGGATACCAATGCTTTTGCTGTTAATATTAGCTCTTTTGTTTTCATTGCAAATGCCTCCTGATTTTAAAGATATTCATTATTCCTTGTTCTGTTTTTCATTCAACAATTCTTCTCGAATCATGGTATGTCCACAAGTGGGGCATTTAAGAGTTGTGCACTTAATACCCTGTTGATGAGAAGCTTTAGCTCCACAATGGGCACAAATACAATTTCCACCTATGCCAAAGGCACCACCGTTATTTCGTCCATGACCACCTCCCTTTCCAAGACCTTTGCCTTGACCAGGAGCACTTTTTTTTTCTAAATTTGACATGATAATTTATTTTTTAAAATTAATGATTGATGAGATAAGTAACTTTAATTACTCCTTGCAAAGGTCAGAAATTTTAAAAGGGAAAGTGTTATATAATTATTGAATGGATTTACATTATTCACGCTATTGAGTTTGATTTTTCTTTAAAAAAAGCGTGAAAATGGTTTTTGAAAGGTAATTTTTGCTAATCCGTTTTGCTCTATTAAAGATAGTATAACAAGATTGTACTATTAATAGATTTTGCCAGTCAGCCCACGGAAAGTAAGAATGATTAATGCCCTGTATTGTCGATAATTATATTGTATTTTTCTAAAAGTCCGGAAATTCCATTAATAGAAAATCGTGCCTTTTTTATTTGGTTCATTTCCGGGTTTATAGAATAATTAACAGAGGTTCGAAAATCAGACTTTTCGAGAATGGTGTTGTCAAAAGTGGCTCTCGAAAAATCACAATTGTCAAATAATGAGCTTGTTAAATCACACTCCGTGAAGTCAACTTCTTGCAATTGTGTGTTTTTGAAGGTCGTCTTTTTGATTTTTGTCTTGTAAAATGTTGAATGATTTAAAACGCAATTATCGAAGCTGAAAGATAGTCCGAATTGATTGCAATTATCAAAATGCATTCCCAGCATTTTGCAATTTACGAATTTTATATCCCGAAATAACGTTTTCGTGAGGTTTACCAAACTCAAATTGCATTCGGTAAACTCACAATCGATAAACTTACATTCCGATAAATCCACATTCGAAAAATCGCAATTCTGGAAACGACAAAATTCATATTCTCCTATCGAAAAGGGATTTATCTTGAAATCAAATTTTTCAAACGTTTTATCTTCAAAGTATGCTTCTGTCATGTTCCGATATTTTTTTGTTTTTAATTTACAATTTTGAGGATTACATTTCCTGTTTTCTGTCCAGACTCAACGTATTTGTAGGCTTCTACAATTTGATCTAAACGATATTCTCTGTCAATTACAGCCCTGAATTTTCCTTCAGAAACCAATTTTTTGAGAAAAAACACATCTTGTTTATCAATTGTAGGAATAGGAAATATCACTTTTTTTCCTTTAAATATTGGTGTGAGCAGGGCTAAATAAACATTCTCTGCATTTTTCCCTAATTCGGTGGACACATAAATGCCTTTATCTGTCAGCAATGGTTTACATGCACCGTAACTACTTTTTCCAACGGCATCAAAAATAAAGTGATATTTCTCATTCGTTTGCGTAAAATCTTGTGTTTGATAATCAATTACAAGGTCGGCACCAAGCGATTTTACAAGTTCTACATTTTTTGTATTGCAAACTGCCGTTACAGTTACACCCCAGTATTTTAGAATTTGGACTGCCGCTGAGCCAATGGCGCCTGTAGCGCCGTAAACCATAGCTTTTTGTCCGCTACTAATTTTTGAAGCTCTGATATTGCACAATGCGTAATGAGCACCTTCCAGCAGTGGTGCGGCTTGTTTGAAAGTAAGGTTTTCGGGGATAGTTTCAATGGCTTTATTCTCCGAAATTGTTAAATATTCGGCGTGTCCGCCAAAAGTTTCATCGTCGTAGCCAAAAACCTTATCGCCTTTTTTGAAAAGTGTTACTTCTGAACCAACATCTTCAATTACACCGGCAAACTCACAACCCAAGGTTTGGTATTTAGGTCGAAAAAGTCCACTCCAAAACCTTGAAATAACATACTCAGCACTTCTAAAGCCTGATTCTGTGCGATTTACAGTAGAAGTATAAACCTGAATCAACACTTCGTTACTTTTCGGCGTTGGTTTCGGCACTTCCTTAATTTTGACCACTTCCGGTGGGCCGTATTTAGTATGTATTGCTGCTTTCATTCGGTTGTTGTTTTAGCTCGCAAATATATAAAATACAGCTCAATTTTCAACACAAATGAATTTTATTTTATGTTTTAATGATTCAATCCAAGTTCCTCCCCAAACAAATTCGATCGCTATATTTTTTTATTGTTATCTCAATAACTTCTTCAGTTTCTGTGTTAAAAATTAAAATGCCTTCTGTCTTGTCGTCAAGTTGTCCAACTAATTTTCCCTCTTTTGTCCAAATAGAACTTTTACCAACACTTAAAAAGTTGTCGCAAAATCCTATACAGTTTGACATTAAAACCGGCTTTGCGTATTGTTTCGCTACTCTTGGATAATGGTTAAAGGCTTTCGTTAAGCTATTTTCTGATTTTGCTACGCTTGCTAAATATACGTCAGCACCGAGTTTAAATGCGTTTTCGGCATGTGTCGGCTGTAAACTTTCATAACAAATTGCGGGCGCAATATTTGTATTGCCCGTTTTTATTATTACTTGTCCAATACCATTTTCAAAGTAAGGAAATTCATCTGAATGTAATTGTTGTTTTGAATAAGTCTGTCTTGGTTTGCTGGGTTCAAAAATTATCATGCTTATTCGGATTTGCGTTTCTGTTGTAGTTGGTAATCCAAGTCCGATAATGATATTGTTGTTGTCACTTATTTGCTGAAAGATGTCTAAACGATTATCATTATGATTGGTCGCTAATTTTTTAGCAAGTTCTGGTTCGTAGCCTGTTAGTGAAAGTTCGGGAAAGAAAATTGCTTCCGCACTATATATCAAAGCAAGGTCAATGAAACTTTTGTGTGCTTCAATGTTAGCTGAAACATTTCCTTTTATTGGTTTTGTCTGTGCAATGCAGATTTTCATTATATTTTTCTTTTATAATACTTTGCAAATAGGATTACACTTCACTTCAAAATTCACAGAATTGGCTATGTAACATATTTCGTGAGCTTTGTGGTGTAATTCGATGGCTTTTTCTACCATAGTTTCATCAGCAACATAAAAAATAGGATTTAATGTTACTTCTTTGAAACTTCCACCTCCACTTGTTTTTTCAATCATAATACCTATTGCATTGTCGATGTAAGATGTAATTACAATTCCTTCCAATGAACATACATACAAGTACGAAAGCATGTGGCAAGATGAAATGGCTGTTACCAATAAATCTTCAGGATTCAATTTAGATTTGTCTCCAACGGCAGGATTGTCAGTTGTGAGAAATAAGTCTGGTTTACCTTGAATGGTAACTGTATGGCTACGGTCATAGGTTCGTACATTTTTAGTTCCGTCACCTTTGTTCCCCGTCCATTCGGCAGTTAGTTTGTAGTAGTGTTCGTGCGCCATTATAATTTAGTTTATTGTTCTTCAATTATTGATGTTCCTTTTGATTTATCCCCCGAAGTCCATTCCCAATTTTCGTGAAGACGAATTTTTCCGTTTTCGAGGATTTCTGGTTTTGAATTGCAAATTCCGGTCATCAATTCGTCTTTGTCATTTACTTGGTGATAACGCATTTCTATATTTCCAGCATTGTCAACCAAACCAATTAAATGACCCTGTTTAATTTTTCCTCCTGAATATTCAGAAGAAAGAATGTTTCCCACTTGCTTGTAAAGAAAAAAAGTTTCGTTTGAAGTTTCTCCGTTTTCAGTATTGCTTATCAGTCTGAATTTTTTGTCGTTGTAATTCATTTTGTCGTTTTTCTAAAATAACCGCTGACATTTATATATGAGAACAATAAATTTCAAAAAAAATTACAGATATCCCCAAATTCCCAATTTATCGCATTTATTTAATTCTCATACAAGCACTATTTGAGGTATATGCAGTTATTTGCTTTCGCCCCGCAAATATAAATATTATTTTTAACAATTTAACCTGTTTGTAATTATTTTCTAACTTCATATTTCAGTTGTAGAAAGTCTGTTAAACATCACTATATTTAACCCCATTCGGAGTTGCATAATTATAAAATTCTACTGCATATTATTGCAATTTAATATTGGCTTATCGTGTACTTATCCTATACTTATCCTGTACTTATCCTGTACTTATCGTATACTCATCCCGTAAAGGTATATTTATACGAATTCACACTTTAAGGAGGATCACAAGGTATTTCAACCCGAGCCAACATATACACACTGTGAAACATCGCATTTGCTGTGCCTTTTTTCTTTATAAGTTGTTTTTTAAAAATATAGTTTGTGCCGTGTTTATAGTCGAGAACATGCTTTTTTAGATTGATACTTAAAAAAAAATCATGTTTATGAAACATTTTATCAATAAATGAATTACTTTTGACCTGATTTATAAGTTCAACGCCATAAAATCTCAGAAGAAATTTATTTATAACTCTAAAAAAAAATCAGTATGAAAACAATTAAATTTGGATTTCTAACAGTTCTTATC
>CAMDNO010000096.1 GCA_945902955.1 Porphyromonas cangingivalis | reverse complement strand
CCTGAGAAGGCCATACGTTAATGATAAGTCAAAAGCCCACGCCGTTTGGCGTGAGCATTTTGCTTACTGAATCTATTAACGTATTCGCTTTGGAAATTTCTCAGGTTTCTTGGAGCGCGAACAATAGCAGAATGCTATTTAATTAATATGTTGAAAAATACGGTTTTGTCATAATGCAATGGGGCATGCCCCATTGTCGAAATTGTTATTTTTTATTTTGTTAGAGAAGCCATACATTGCGCCTGTACGATTAATGGATTTTATTCTGTTTTATATTCAGCCTTTGGCTCACAGGCTACTAAGTTTTGTGTTGTTAATGTCAGTTCAATGCCTGTACGCTGTATTTCTGTTGCATACGGATTGGAAGCGTTAAACTCATTTTCTCTTAATGGATGTGGTTCTATTCTCAAATCAACTTTTCTTCTCACACGCATTAGTTGCATTTGAGCTTCAAAAAAGTCGGGCATATTACCTAATACTACGGCAATATCAATATCGCTTTCTTCACGTTCGAGTCCTTTTGCATACGAACCAAAAAGATATGCTTTTTTTACATCCCATTCGGCAGGTATTAGTTTTGCAAAATGCTCTGCCGTTTCTATAATTGATTTATTAACCATAAACGTAATGTCTCGATGTTTTTTATCCAATATGTGCTAAATTCCAATGTACAACGTTTTCTGAATTCGTGTTTATAGTTATCGTAACGTGTATTCAAATTAAATGTTGTAATCTCATCCAACCATTCTTCTTGTTCCTGTGTTAATTCAATCTCTGTCTTTTTTGCTAATCGTAATAAATCGTGTATAAATAATGGGTGTTTTTGATGTTTTTTCACATAATGTGCTTTAAGCAGCTTTTCAATAACTAAATGTCCGATAAACAATGCCCAACTATAATCTTTTGAATCAATTAAATGTCCCATTGTTTCATAATTTTGGTCAGATGAATCTTTCCAAAACTGGAGAATCTTATCAGAATTATCTAACATTTCAGTCATAAAACTTGATTTTCAATTGGTAGCAGATGAAGAGCTAACATACATCTTTTTATTTCAGCGTTCAAAAGTAACCAATTTTATCCATTTAAGCAACAAAACAACAGTAGGATATTAGAAATTTTCTGAAATGAAAAATTCCCACAAAGCCCTCCATCCCTTTTATACAAAGTGTTCAATTCTTTCTGGGAAAATCGTTTGATATGGATAATGAGGAGTTCACTCCAAGTGAGGCTCTCACTTGCTACGAATGCAGTGTTATTGATATGTAAATCATACAATTAAAGCAGAACACTTACGTGCATTTTCCGGTCAAGAACTTGGCTGGTTCAAAAGTAGAAATAATTAATTAGAAATGCAATAGTATGTGAAAAGTAAATGAATAAAAATTGTTTGGCTAAAGCCCATTTTCTCTATTTATCATATTAATGAATGGCCTCCCGATAAAAAATCGGGATAAATTGCACCCAATCCAATTCATGAATTCCTTCCATTTTTAAATGGAGAATTTGAATTGTCTCCTGCTTTAAGAATTGCCTCTTGCTAGTTAGTAGTTTATAGTTGGTAGTTTATAGTATAATAAAAATAAAGTACAAAGATATTTATAATTATGTTATAACTATGATATAACTCATCTTTATAATAGAGTTATATCATAGTTATATATGAGTTATATCATAGCTTTATATGAGTTATATCTATTAAATCACTCCAATAGATTATCAATAGTTCGTTATAAAAAAATGACTTTTTGAACGCAAAGATGCAAAGCCACAAAAACGCAAATGGAACATGCCGAGAAACGGTATAATTACAAACTATTGAAGATACAGACAACCCTGTAAATGATTCGCAAATTCGATATATTTTAAAGTGGTAAACGCTTAACAGGAAACAGGATAAACCACGCGAAAAACCATGGCCTGCATCAAAAAATTTGTATTTGTATGTGGTGAAACAAATAGGCACTTAGCATAAGTAAAGGCGAATCTACCTCACCTAGCCCGGATTAGCTATCGCGGCTTCTTGAGGAGTATATCTGTCAGACTGATTTTGGCAATGTTGGCTTTACGGGCGAACCCGTGGAAGTGAAATATACAGGAAGCGCAAAAGTGATGGCGGTAGGGTAATTATTTTAACATCCAAAGCGCTTTATCAAGTTCATAAAAAAATGTACCTTTGCAAAACAAAATCAACTTACAAGTAGTTTCATTAGCATGGATAAATTAAATTTAGAAAAAATACGTTCCGAATTTCCTATTCTGAGCGAAATTATATACAACAAACCCCTCGTTTATTTCGACAATGGTGCTACAACACAAAAACCGCAATGTGTGCTCGATCGAATAAATTATGGTTACGAACACTTGAATGCTAATATTCATCGTGGTGTGCATTTCTTAAGTCAGCGTGCAACCGAAGCGCACGAAAACGCCCGAAAAACTGTTTGCGACTTTTTGGGCGCCGAAAAACGCGAAGAAATAGTTTTCACTCGTGGCACTACCGAAGCCATCAATTTAGTTGCTTTTACTTTTGGCGAAGCCTTTTGTAGCGAAGGCGACGAAGTAGTTGTGTCGGTTATGGAGCATCACTCCAATATTGTGCCCTGGCAAATGCTTTGCGAACGCAAGAAAATGAAATTGCGCGTTATCCCCATGTCCGAAAAAGGGGAACTCGACTTGGAAGCTTACAAAAACCTGCTCAACGAACATACGCGCATAGTGGCTGTTACGCATGTTTCCAATGTGTTGGGTACGGTAAATCCGGTAAAAGAAATAATAGAAATGGCTCATACACACAACATTCCTGTTTTGATTGATGGAGCGCAGGCTGTGCCCCATATCAAGGTGAATGTGAAAGAGTTGGATGCTGATTTTTATGTTTTTTCGGGGCATAAAATATATGCGCCCACAGGGATTGGCGCTTTATATGGCAAAGAAAAATGGCTCAATGCGCTTCCGCCTTATCAGGGTGGCGGCGAAATGATTGCCACCGTAACTTTCGAAAAAACAACTTACAACGAACTGCCATTCAAGTTCGAAGCCGGAACGCCCGATTATATTGGATCTACCGCATTAGCCGAAGCGTTACGCTATGTGCAAGGTATTGGCATTGAAAATATTGCAGCATACGAACACGAATTGACTGTATACGCCACCGAGCGATTAATGGAAATAGAAAACATGCGCATTATCGGTAGGGCTCAAGAAAAAAGTGCTGTGGTATCATTTTTAGTTGGCAATATTCACCCATACGATATTGGTATGTTGCTCGATCGCTTAGGTATTGCCGTACGCACCGGACATCATTGTGCACAACCACTAAGCGACTCGCTCGATATTCCCGGAACAGTGCGTGCCTCGTTTTCGTTTTACAACACAAAAAAAGAAATTGACACCTTTATTGAAGCATTAAAAAGAGTTATTGGTATGTTGTCGTAAAAGCAATGGGGCATGCCCCATTTTTAAAATAATGGATATGAAAATAAATGAAATTCAGGATGGTATTGTCGAAGAGTTTGCACAGTTCGACGATTGGATGGATAAATACGCGTTATTAATCGATATGGGAAATTCGTTGGAACCCTTGGACGAAAAGCACAAAACGCCACAAAATATAATCGAGGGCTGTCAGAGCCGTGTTTGGCTAAATGCCGAATACAACGACGGCGTAATTACCTATCAGGGCGAAAGTGATGCCATATTGGTTAAAGGCATTGTGTCGCTGCTCATTCAGGTAATGTCCGGGCACACACCCAGCGAAATTTTAGCAAACGACCTCTATTTTATCGAAAAAATTGGACTCAAAGAACATCTTTCACCAACCCGCTCAAACGGTTTAGTAGCTATGGTTAAACAAATGAAAATGTTTGCTTTAGCTTATAAAAGTAAAGAGAATTAAAAAGTATTCACAATTTTAAGCCATTGCCAAGGTAAAAATACTTACTTTTATTCCTTCGCATTTTTTCAGAGCTTGGATGGCAGCTTCGATGGTAGAGCCCGTAGTAAGCACATCGTCGACAAGTAAAATATGCTTATTCTCAAAAGTTTCTTTGTGTTTAATGTCAAAAACTCCAGCTGTATTTTCGAATCGTTCAAAAACAGATTTTTTTGTTTGGGTGGCGTTTGCTTGCGTACGTATAAGTGATTTGGTTTCGACGGGTTTGGCTAAAATTTTAGACAAACCATTGCAAATCAATTCACTTTGATTGTAGCCACGTTTTGCAAACTTTTTTGGGTGGAGTGGGATAGGGACAATATAATCTGCGGAGCAAAAAGTTTCGTCGGAAAGCAAATCTACGGCTGCATATTTGCCCATCAGTTCGCCAATTTCTTTGTTGTCGCGGTATTTAAGTTCGTGTAGTAATTTTTGGAATGGAGAACCTTTTGTAAAATAGAAAAACGAGGTAGCTTTCAAAATATCAGCTTTACCCCAAAAGCGCTTTTCTACCGGATTGTCTTTTAGCAAATGAAAATTCGTTCGAGGTATTTCGGTGATGCAGCCCAAGCAAATTTGATGCTCGCTTTTGTTTAAATTTTCGCCACAAATCAAACAAAGATTGGGGTAAAGTAAACCCAGAAAATTCGAAATTAAAGTTTTCATTCTAAAAATTTTAAAATTAACCAACCAACAGATGAACCAATCAACCAATCAACCAATTAACAGATGAACCAATCAACCAATCAACCAATTAACTGATGAACCAATTAACTAATCAACCAATTAACCAATCCCCATCCTTTTGGTACAAAGATAATTAATCCCACAGTAGCTGCACTTATGGCGGCAATTAAAACAGCACCGGCAGCAATATCTTTGGCACGTCCAGCAAATATATTTTTATCGGGCGATACTAAATCAACCAAATTTTCGATAGCCGAATTCATCATTTCTAGGCCAATAACCACTCCAAAGCAGATAATACAAAGCATCCACTCAGTAATGCTTATCGAAAATAGAAAGCTGCAAATAATAACTAAAGCAGTTATTATTAGATGGATATTCATATTTGCTTCTTTACCAAAAACAGTTTTTATACCATTAATTGCGTAGCCAAAACTCTGAATTCGTTTTTTCATTTCGGATTATTTTTCTACAAAAATAAAAAAAAATCCGACAAACAACACTGTGTAAGTCGGATAATTTATAAATTGTAACTGGTAAATTGTCTAATCGTAAATGAATTAAGCTTTTACTCGTCCTAAGTATGAACCATCGCGTGTGTCAATTTCAATGGTTTCGCCTTCGGTAATAAAGAGAGGAACACGTACCGTAGCTCCCGATTCTACAGTTGCTGGTTTTAGAGTGTTAGTTGCTGTATCGCCTTTCATTCCCGGTTCGGTGTAAGTAACTTTCATTTGAACTTTTACAGGCATGTCGGCATAAAGTACAGTGTCTGAAGACGAATCGGAAACGACCTCAACAACCATTCCTTCTAATAGAAAATCAACACCATTGATGAGCGATTTTGCTATTGGGTGTTGATCGTAAGTTTCCTGATTCATAAAAATGAATTCTTCTCCTTCTTTGTATACAAATTGAAAAGCACGACGTTCCACACGTACATCCTCTAATTTTTCGCCAATATTAAAACGGCGTTCAATAACGCGTCCATCTACCACATCTTTGAGTGTTGTACGCATAAAAGTATTTCCTTTTCCAGGTTTTACGTGCAAAAATTCTACTACAAAATACAATTTGCCATCCATACGGATACAAGTTCCGTTTTTGATGTCTTGAGCATTCATCATAAAAGTGAGTTTTTTATTAAATTATTTTTTTTATGTCGAAATTGGCGATATAGAATTAAATTTTAAATTACTGAAATGCAGTATTTTAAATTAATTTGGTTTTTTAAAACCGGCTGCAAAAATACAATTAATATTCCGATTTTCAAAATGATTTTCTGTTTGCAGGCTGTTACATTGAACAAATTTGAAAAATAAATATTATTTTCAGAAAATTAGTTGAGCTTTTTAGCTGAAAAATTTGTACCTTTGCAGCCCGAAATAAATTGCACCGTAAAAAGGCTAATTGCCTAACAACCAAACGTTGAAATTTATATCATCTTGTTTTGAAATACGTAAATAACAAATAAACATTATGAACATTGTCAGAAAAGACATCGATCAGAACAATGCCACGCTTACGTTGAGCATTGTAAAATCGGATTATGCCGAGAAGGTAGACCAGTCGCTACGTACTTATCGCAAAAAAGCAAATATTCCTGGTTTTCGTCCAGGAATGGTGCCAGTAGGTTTGATTCGCAAAATGTACGGAAAAGCCGTAATTGCCGAAGAGATTAATAAAATTGTTTCGGAAGAGCTTTTTGGCTATGTACGCGAAAATAAAATTAATATGTTAGGTGAGCCTATTCCAAACGAAGCGCACCAACAGCCCATTGATTTTGATGCTAACGAAGATTTCGAATTTGTTTTCGATTTGGGTATAGCGCCCGAATTTACGGTTGAATTAACTAAAAATGACAAAGTTCTATCGTATTCGATAGCAGTAAGCGACGAGATGATAAATAATCAGGTTTTATCATACACCAGTCGCTACGGTAAATATGTTCAGGAAGAAACAGTTGTCGAAAAAGACATGGTAAAAGGTGAACTTCTTGAAATGGCCGATGGAAAAGTGAACGAAAACGGTCATAAAATTTCGGATGCGGTACTAACACCATCATATATTAAAGATGAAGCTCAAAAGGCCAAATTCGTAGGAGCTGCCAAAGGCGATGTAATTGTGTTCAATCCAAAAACTGCTTTCGAAAACGAAGCTGAGATTTCATCGCTACTGAAAATATCTAAAGATGAAGCTAAAAATATTAGTGCCGATTTTCAACTCAAAATCGAGGGTATTACGCGTTACTATGATGCCGAAATTAACCAAGAACTTTTCGATAAAGTGTATGGCGAAGGCGTTGTAAATAGCGAAGATGAATTTCGTGCCAAAATAAAAGCAGGTATTGTAGAAACACTTTCGGGCGATAGCGACTATAAATTTGGACAAGATGCGCGCGAAATGTTGATTACCAAATTCGAAGATTTAACTTTTCCTGATGAGTTTTTGAAACGTTGGTTGCTTGCAACAAACGAAAACATGACAAAAGAAACGCTTGATGAGGATTTCCCAAAAATGATTGACGACCTTAAATGGCAGTTGATAAAAGATAAATTAACAAAAGCGAACGACATAAAAGTAGAAGTTGAAGACGTGAACGCTTATGCTCGTAAAATAGCAGCTGCTCAATTTGCACAATATGGAATGGTGGGTATGGGAGATGATATTCTCGATAATTATGCCAAAGACATGTTGAAAAAAGAAGATACTGTTAAAGGAATTGTTGAGCGTGTGGCTGAAAATAAAATTTTTGAAATTGTGAAAAATAACGTATCGCTTGATATTAAAGAGGTTACCGTTGAAGAATTCAATAAAATGTTCGAAAACTAATCGAATTATTATTTGACAGAATAAAATTTCTTACAGAAAAGGCTTTTTCCATTTTGAGTTAAACAAATTTTTTATACCTTTGTTTGATTTTAAAAATAAGGAAAAAGCCTTTTTCAATTTATATTAGCTTGGTTTTATACCTTATACACTTTTACCGATAGCTATCGGGACATTATAAACTTTATAAACTGTTTTTTAGATTATGATTAACGATTTTCGCAATTATGCCACCAAACATTTGGGAATGAATGGATTGGCGCTCGACAAATATGCTGATATTACCAGCAATTACATTTCTCCTTCAATTCTTGAAGAACGTCAGCTAAATGTTACACAGATGGACGTTTTTTCGCGTTTGATGATGGATCGAATCATTTTTTTAGGAACTCAAGTTGACGAATACACAGCCAATGTTATTCAGGCACAGCTATTATTTTTAGATTCGTCGGATCCCGGAAAAGATATTTCAATTTACCTCAATACACCTGGCGGTTCGGTTTATGCCGGATTGGGCATTTATGATACCATGCAATTTATTGGTTCCGATGTTGCTACTATCTGTACCGGAATGGCAGCCTCGATGGGAGCAGTGCTTTTAGTAGCAGGCGCCCAAGGCAAACGCTCGGCGCTCAAACATTCACGCGTAATGATACATCAGCCAATGGGCGGCGCACAAGGACAGGCTTCGGATATCGAAATTACTGCGCGCGAAATTCAGAAACTCAAAAAAGAATTGTATACCATTATTGCTGATCATTCCAACAATCCGTTCGAACGTATTGAAAAGGATTCGGATCGCGACTATTGGATGAATTCAGCCGAGGCACTCGAATACGGTATGATTGACAAAATTTTGATAAACGAGAAAAAGAAATAATGGCCAAAGTTGTAAAGAATTGCAGTTTCTGCGGAAGACCTGAATCGCAGGTCGAATTTTTTATTATGGGTCAGGGTGGGGCGCAGATTTGTAATGAATGTGCAGTGCAGGCTGCCGAAATTGTGAAAGAAAATTCAACTTCACGCGTAAAAGTACCTACGTCGCTCAAAAAAGACGAAGTACCAAAGCCTGTCGAAATAAAAAAATACCTCGACCAATATGTTATCGGACAAGATGAAGCTAAAAAATACCTATCTGTTGCGGTTTATAATCACTACAAACGTCTGATGCAAGAACGCAGCAATGACGACGTGGAGATTGAAAAGTCGAACATTATTATGGTGGGTTACACCGGAACTGGTAAAACTTTGTTGGCACGAACGATTGCAAAAAAACTACATGTTCCGTTTACCATTGTTGATGCCACTGTGTTGACGGAGGCTGGCTATGTTGGCGAAGATATCGAAAGCATTCTAACACGATTGCTTCAGGTAGCCGATTACGATGTGAAATCGGCAGAACGTGGAATCGTATTTATCGACGAAATTGATAAAATAGCCCGTAAAGGCGATAACCCAAGTATTACCCGCGACGTAAGTGGCGAAGGTGTGCAGCAGGGTTTGCTTAAATTGTTAGAAGGAGCGGTAGTAAATGTACCACCTCAAGGCGGACGCAAACACCCCGACCAAAAAATGATAGCTGTAAACACACAAAATATTTTGTTTATTTGTGGCGGAGCATTCGATGGCATTGAAAAGAAAATAGCGTCGCGATTGAACACGCGCGTGGTAGGATATGGGGCTACACTCGAAAGCGATCAGATTGATAAATATAATATGCTGCAATATATTGCACCGCAGGATTTAAAGTCGTTTGGACTTATTCCCGAAATTATTGGTCGTTTGCCTATTCTTACTTATCTCGAACCCTTAGATCGGATTGCATTGCGTCGTATACTTACAGAGCCTAAAAATTCGATTATTAAACAATATACAAAATTGTTCGGAATGGATAAAATAGAGCTTAATTTTACCGATGATGTGTTAGATTATATTGTTGATAAAGCCATAGAGTTTAAATTGGGTGCACGTGGTTTGCGATCCATTACAGAAACCATAATAACTGATAAAATGTACGAAATGCCCTCATCTCACGAGGATAAATTGGAAATTACACTCGATTACGCACGCACAAAAATTGAGAAGGCAAATATTAATAGGTTGAAAACAGCTTGATAATAAGCTTGTTGATATGAAAATAGGAACGTTAGCTCTTTTTTTTTAGTTAATGTTCTAATTTTTTTATCAAAAAGCCTTGTATATTTGAAATCTGTTTATAATTTTGTTAAACAATTCGGTATTAAAAAAAAATACATGGTTACACATACGAAGTTACTTGCTCACTTAAAAAGAAATTTTGGTTTCGATGCCTTTAAGGGCAATCAAGAAGTCATTATTCAGAACGTGATGAGTGGTAATGATACTTTTGTTCTCATGCCTACTGGTGGTGGGAAATCACTTTGCTACCAACTACCATCCATGATAATGGAAGGTACGGCTATTGTGATTTCGCCCCTAATTGCGTTGATGAAAAATCAAGTTGATGCCATGCGTACTTTTAGTGAGGAGGATGGAATAGCTCATTTTATTAATTCAACACTATCGCGTCCTGCTATCGAAGCTGTAAAAGCAGATATACTTTCGGGTAAAACAAAACTGCTGTATGTGGCTCCGGAGTCGCTAACAAAGGATGAAAATATTGAATTTTTAAAATCCATAAAAATATCCTTCTATGCGGTTGACGAAGCGCATTGTATTTCGGAATGGGGACACGATTTCAGGCCTGAATATCGCCGAATTCGTCCACTGATAAATGAAATTGGGATTGCACCATTAATTGCACTTACTGCCACAGCTACACCAAAAGTGCAGCACGACATTCAGAAAAATCTTGGGATGTTGGGTGCTAAAGTTTTTAAATCATCGTTTAATCGCCCCAACTTGTTTTATCAGGTTCGCACCAAAACGAATGAAGTTGATAAAGATATTATAAAATATATACGCTCACAGGAAGGTAAATCGGGTATCATTTATTGCTTGAGTCGACGACAAGTTGAAGAGTTGTCTCAAACACTTAAAGTGAATGGAGTATCGTGTTTGCCTTATCATGCGGGAATGGAAGCATTGGTACGTACCGAAAATCAGGATAAATTTCTGATGGAAAAGGTGCAAGTAATTGTTGCTACTATTGCTTTCGGGATGGGTATTGATAAGCCGGATGTGCGTTTTGTAATTCACTACGATATGCCAAAAAGTCTCGAAGGCTACTACCAGGAAACAGGTAGGGGCGGACGCGACGGTGGCGAAGGGCAGTGTATTGCATTTTACGCATACAAAGACTTAGATAAACTGCGTAAGTTTATGCAGGGAAAACCAGTTGCCGAACAGGAAATTGGAAATCAATTGTTATTAGAAACGCAAGCGTATGCCGAATCGTCGGTGTGCAGGCGTAAATTATTGTTACACTATTTTGGAGAGGAATTAGAAAACGACTGCGGTTGTTGCGATAATTGTATGAAACCACGAAAATTTATTGAAGGTCAGGAATTATTATTGTTGACTTTAGAAACTATTATTGTTGTTCGCGAAAAGTTTAAAGCCGAACACATTGTTGATATTCTGAAAGGAAACGAAAATTCAGAAATCAAAACCTATCAGCACGACGAGTTAGAAAACTTTGGCGCGGCTTCTGATGAGGATGAGAAAACCCTGCATGCTGTTATCCGTCAGGCACTAATAGGAGGCTTGCTTTCGAAAGAAATTGAGAACTATGGGTTGTTAAAGGTTACTGCTGCTGGTAAAGCCTATATGGCTAAGCCAACTCCTTTTCCCATTGTTAAAGATACCGAGTTTGATGAAGACGAAGATGATGCTGCGGCAAAAGCAACTGGTGGCACTTGTGCTGCTGATGATGTGTTGTTTTCAATTCTGAAAGATCTTCGCAAAAAAATGTCGAAAAAGTTGGAAGTTCCTCCTTTTGTCATTTTTCAAGATCCTTCGCTCGAAGCCATGGCAACTACTTATCCGATAACAATGGATGAGCTCCAAAATATACCCGGTGTAGGTGCAGGAAAAGCTAAACGATATGGAGAGGATTTCCTCAAAGTTATTCGCGAACATGTGAAGGAAAATGAAATTATTCGTCCGGAAGATTTGCGTGTGCGTACAGTGGCTAATAAATCGAAGCTTAAAGTTTCTATCATTCAGTCGATTGACCGCAAAATTGCTTTGGATGATATTGCTATGGCTAAGGGTCTTGAAATTGGAGAATTGTTAGACGAAATAGAAGCAATTGTGTATTCGGGCACAAAAATCAATATCGATTATTTTTTAAGTGAAGTGATGGAGCCCGATCATGTCGACGAAATTTTTGATTATTTTAGTAGTGCCGAAACAGATAAAATTGAACCTGCTTTGAAAGAATTAGGTGAGGATGATTTTAGCGAAGTGGAAGTACGCTTAGTTCGTATTAAATTTCTGTCGGAAATTGGTAATTAGTTGAGCATCTGTTAGTAGGGGGATAATTATATTATTCACTAAATAAATTACAGCGATTTTTAATAAAAACCTTATAATGTACACATCCCTTTTCTGGTTTCGTCGCGACTTACGCTTGGCCGATAATGTCGGATTGAATCATGCACTTAAAAGTGGTTTGTCTGTACTTCCTGTTTTTATTTTCGATACCGATATTCTAAATCAATTAGATGACAAGAGGGATAAACGAGTAGATTTAATTCATCAACGAATAAACGAATTGCATTTCCATCTTCAAAAGTATGGTTCGGGGTTGTTGGTAAAATATGGACGTCCTCAGGAAATTTTTCCTGAATTATGTGAACAATACGATGTGACAGAGGTATTTTGCAATGAGGATTATGAGCCGAAAGCTGTTGCTCGCGACAATGAAATAATGAAAATTATTTCAACAAAAAATATTACTTTTCATAGTTTTAAAGATCAGGTAGTTTTTGCTAAAAACGAAGTACTCAAGCCAGATGGCAGTCCCTATACAATCTTTACGCCTTATTCCAAAAAATGGAAATCGCAATTGAGTGAAAGTCCAATTATAACATATAATTCGGAATTATTGCTTGATAATTTTTATAAAACCAATTCAATTACTATGCCTTCGCTTGCCGATTTAGGTTTCGAGGCAACGGGTGTGAGTTGGAATTCACCAGATTTATCCACTGATGTTCTAAAAAATTACCCCGAAACGCGTAACTTTCCTGCTATTGAAAATGGAACTTCGCATCTCAGTGTACATCTTCGTTTTGGTACGATGAGTGTTCGAGAAATGGTAAAAATGGCGCTCGAAACCAACGAACAATTTTTAAATGAGCTTATCTGGCGTGAGTTTTTTATGATGATTCTATACCATTTCCCAAATGTTGTTCGGCAATCATTTAAACCAAAATACGACGAAATAAAGTGGCGAAATAATGAAATTGAATTTGCTAAATGGTGCGAAGGAAAAACAGGCTATCCACTTGTGGATGCCGGTATGCGCGAATTAAATGCTACCGGATTGATGCACAATCGTGTGCGCATGGTGGTTGCTTCGTTTTTGGTAAAACATTTATTAATTGATTGGCGCTGGGGCGAAGCCTATTTTGCACAAAAATTGCTCGACTACGACCTTTCGGCCAACAATGGCAATTGGCAGTGGGCAGCTGGATGTGGCTGCGATGCTGCACCTTACTTTCGTGTTTTTAACCCTACAGAACAAGTGAAAAAATTCGATAGCCATCTGAAATATATTCGTCGCTGGGTATCCGAAATCGACCAACTTTCCTATCCCGTACCAATTGTCGAACATACTTTTGCCCGAAATCGCGTGTTGGAAGTGTTCAAAAAAGCAATTGGGTGAGATTTATTAAATGTAAAACTTTTAAACCAAAAAGCCACTGCAAATCGTATTAATATTTACGAACTTGCAGTGGCTTACTTATAATTATAAATTCAATATTCTTATAATCTTATTCTTTTATTATTTTAATAACCTTATTACCTTCGCTTGATTGTAGTTTTATAATGTAAACTCCATTGGGTAAGTTGCTTAGCAATATTGATTCGTTGTTTTTGATGATTTTGTTAATCAGTAATTTACCACTCAAATCTAATAATTCAAATCTCGAAAGTTCCGTTAAACCGCTAATCTGAAGTTCACTTTTTACCGGATTGGGGTAAATTTGAATGGCTTTTATTGACGATGATATGGTTGCTGTTGAAATATTTTGAGTATAATAATAAGTACTTGTTTCTGTTAATTCCCAGTCAGAAGCATAAGTGTAATTGGATTTTAGAGTGATTTTTCCATTATTATCGTAAGTAAATTCTTCTTTGGATTTTTCTATCCAATTAGCATTAATATCATCCCAGATATAACTCGTATTAAGTGTTTTATCTCCGTTTATATTGAAGGAGCTCTCTTCTTTGGAGTTTCCAACCCAACTATTACTGTCGTAATCCCAAGAATAGTCAGCTGAGCTTGTGCTATTTCCATTGCTATCGTATGTTTGTAAATTTTTAGAATTTCCTACCCAACTATTGTTGCTGTCATCCCAATCATAGTTCGCATAAAATGTGTAATCTCCATTGCTGTTGTATACATATTCTTCTTTATAGTTTCCATTCCAACTATTGTCAATAGTATCCCATTCATAGTATGCAGAAAGTGTATTCTTTTCATTGCTGTCGTAAGCATATTCTTCTTTTATTCTTTTAATCCAAATACTGTTCGCAACATCCCATTCATACTCTAAATAGAGTATCATTTTTCCTGCGCTATTTATTGTAATTAGTTCTTTAGAGGCCTCTATCCAACTGTTTTCGATAACATCCCAATCGTAATTTGTATATATTAGGTCATTGTTTGAGTTGTCGAATGTAAGTTCTATTTTGGATGTTTTTATCCATTCAATGTTTATATCATCCCAATTGTAAGTTAATGTAATTATGTCATTTCCATTACTATCATAGCTTATCTCGGCTTTGTAGTTTCCTTCCCATTTGCTGTTGGTTGCATCCCATATAGAAAATACATATAGTGTCCTATTTCCATTGCTATCGTAAGTAAATTCATTTTTAGATCTTCCTACCCAACTATTGTTGGTTTCAGACCCATCGTAATTTACATTAAGTAATATATTTCCATTTATATCGTAGGTGGTTTCTTCTTTGTACCACGCTATCCAACTATTAGTATTAGAATCCCAATTAAACTGTTCTTGAAGAGTTATCTCGCCAAGGCTATCGTAAGTGAGTTCTTCTTTTGAGTTCCCAATCCAAATATTCGCAATAGTACTCCAGCTGTAGCTTGCAAAAAGTGTTCTTTTTCCGAAATTATTGTAAGTTATTTCTTCTCTGGATTCATTTATCCAACTATTATTGCCACTATCCCAACTTGCACTCGAATATAATGTGTATTCGCCATCGTTATTATAAGTGGCTTCTTCTTTGAAGTTTCCAATCCAACTTTTGTTAGCATCATCCCAGTTATAAGTTATTAATAGTGTTGTATTTCCATTACTATCGTAACTATATACTTCTTTTTTTGTTTTTAAATCATTGCCATCTTTAACAACAAGACTATCATATAAAAAATTAGTTGCTTTGGTTTGAGTAGCTGTTTTTTTTCTAATGTTTAAACTTTTCGATTTAAGCTGTTTCAATAAAAGATTATTTGCTTTAAAATTTAAATCATTATTGGTATTTAAGCTTTTCGAAAACAAATTGTTAGTTTCAATCTTATTGTTATTGAGTGTTTTATATTTTAATTTTGAATTTAGCTGGTTGTTAATTCCAAATTTTTCGTAATTATGAATTTTTTTATATATGTTCGAATTTAGATATTGACCACTAATTGAAGACAATGTAATTAGCAATCCAACTAAAGAAATGTAAATAGTTTTCATAAATTTCAAATTGTTTTTTTTATTGATATTAATTATTTCAACAATTTTAAATTATGAATTGTTTAGAAATAAGTAGGGCGAAATGATTAAAAATTAAAAATAAAAGCATTCTTAGCTTCGTTTTGCTGGGTTCCAAGGCATCTGCCTTGTATATTAGCAATTAAAAGTAGGGGTATTTAACGTTTATTGAAGATGTAGGTATAATAGCCTTAATATAAACGTATTGATTAACAATTAAATAAACAATTGACATTTTTTTGAAAGAAATTTTACGTACATTAAAACCATATTGACGATAAAAAATACTGGTTTGAATGGAATCTGATTCGGCGCCAATTGCTAAGGAATTAATTTCTTTATACAAGCCTTTCAAATATCTGAAAGCTGTAAGTGGGGAAGAATAATCGTATGTAATAGCATTAATTAAATTTACAATATCCTTATTGGCACTTTCGCCAATTACTATTTGATACTGTTCCATAGCTTACGACCATCCACTTTATAATGATTACTTAATATTTCGATACATTCATCGAAAACCTCATCTACGGTATAAGTTTTTTCACCGTCAAAAGTATCAACTTGAGGATATTCAATTTTCACAAGCTTACGATGTTTCTCCAAATCGCGTACAATTTTTCGTCTGGCCGGAGTTTCTACATTAATAAAGGCTGTAACAGTCATAGTGGCATTTTTTTATTATAACGAAACAAAGATAGCAAATGTTTTGAAATTATATTTTCGATTTCTAAAAATAATTTCAACGAATTTCCCCACTACCAATACAGTATTTA
>CAMDNO010000095.1 GCA_945902955.1 Porphyromonas cangingivalis | reverse complement strand
GCTTTTGCATAAAATCGTTTCAATGCCGGATTATACCGTCCACGATTCAGGTCGTAATAGCTTTTAACTCCACTTGCGCTTACAACCAACATCCCTTTTCGGTTCGATTTTCGGTCGATATAACATTGTGTTTTCTTGTCGTAATGCAGCGTTTTTAAGCCCAGTTTTACATGAGCTTTAGTTACAATTCCGCCTTTTAAATCGTACACCCTGATGCATAAATCGGAGGTGTTATTAAGCACTTTTACATCAAAATCGGGCACAAAAGTGTATAGAATCTCCTGCTTGTTTCCTTTTGCAACTGTTTTCAGGTAATGCCCCGGCTCAAGTTTTCGGCGGTAAGTGCTGTCGGTCGGATATTCGTCGACCAGCGAATGAAAATAAGTTGAATCGACCTTGTAACTCCCCTTGCGGTGAATTGTGGCTGCTTCCTTATCGGTAAGTTTATAAATATAGGTATTAACGCTTGTTCTGCGACTTTTAAGCAAATGCTGAGCTGGTAGTATGGCACTGATTAGCAATACGCTCAATAATAAAGCTGTTTTACCATTCAGATTTAAAGTTGAAACAGTTTTTTTGAACATTATAAATCCATTTAAGCAATTTGAAATCATAGATAAAAGTTTTACGAACATATAATTGTTTCTTTAATCCAACTTTTGCGAAAACCAATCCGTATAAGTTTTATTCACCACCTTATCACGCATACTCTTTATGTTGTCAAAGCCATTGCCAATAAGTACGGTGCGGTTCATAGTAAAGCAGTTTTTACATTAAAAAAGACAACATGATAGTGTTGTCTTTATATTATAGTATTGATGTTAAATTAGTTATTATCATTTTCAATAGTTTTATGTTTTTCTTCCAGCAAATGTTGTATATCTACTGCATGAAATGAAAAACTGCCCCAAGGAAAATAAGATGTTTGATTGGCTATATATGAACGCAAATTTGTAATACAAATACTTAAACCGGATGTTTGTAACATTTGTATTTTTTGATCGTCATTCAGCGAAGTATCTTGTGAAAACTTAAAAAAGCCCATTCCTGTTGCTAATATTGAATAACCAGGTTCTTTATTATCACAAAAATTAATTTTTGCTGTAACAACTATTCTATAAAACTCCTCATTGTTATCCTGTTCCAAACTAAAATCTATATCAACAGGATATGAATTCAATAATTCAATTGTTGAAATTTCAGATTGTTCATTTTGAATTATAAATGACAATTGACTTTCAACAATTATAAAATTGTCTAATATTAGATCTGAACGCTTACTAATCATGATGCTTTTAATGAAGATTCTTTTTCAGGTTTTGAAATTAATTTTTTCCAATTAGGATTATCATCAGAGGTATCAATGGCTTTACTGCAGGCATTTACAGGTTTATGGCTTAGCAGATATCCCGATTTAGAAAGGATATTTATGCTACGCTCAATATCATTGTGTGAAATATTGAAGTTTCCTGATTTTTCTCGTTGTATCAAAGTTTCTATATCTTCAAAAGATAGAGTTGGTATTAAACCAATTGATAATGAAAGTTCTACAAATTTTGACAGTCGATGATCAGCATCACCATTTAAAATTTGACTTATATAACCTTTCGAAACACCTAACTTTTCGGCAAACTGTACTCTGTTTAAACCATTTTTTTTCATATAGGTTTCTACTTCATTGAATAAATCAATTTGCAATTTTGCCATCCAATACTCTTTAGATTGGATTAATTCTTCCCGTGTCATTTTGTTTTCGTGTTAGCGTAGTTGACGTAAATTCCTTTACAATAGAATTAAACTGACGTATGTCAGCTTCTTGAGTATTTTTATACCCTCCCATAACAACCATCTTGCCACCTGGTTGGTTGAATACATACACCCTTAAGTGTTCACTTTTAAACTCGTAACGTTTTGTATTTATTTTATCTCCTTTTATCTCTCTGAATTTTGTTTTTGGGAGGAGTGACCCATTTGCAACTAAATTCATATAGGCAAACAATGTTCTAAATTCGGATGTGTATTGAGGATTGTCTTTAATTGCTTTCTCAAATTCATCCAACAGACATATACCATCAACAAGTAATTTTTCAAAAACTTGTTTTCCTTTTATGGTTTCTAAGATTTCGGTTGCAAATATACGCATAAAGTTTAGTAATAGCTAAACTCAAACCTTTTTTTTGAGTTTTTTATGGTGTTTTTATTAATTTAGTCTTTAAAATCGAATGAAATTCTTGAAATTTTATGCGTTTTTATCAAACGGCAACTCCTTCATATTTATTTAGATGCATTGATAACGGTATTTTATGTCTTTTAATATTGCTTAATGGATAGTGCAAAAATATAACTATTTTTTGAATTAGCAATTTTATATTCTACCGATATGTAACCACGCTGTGTTCTTTCGAAACTACGCTATTTCAGCATAATTATTCATATTGTTTTCTACAAACAGAATGGCATCGTGCAGATAAAAGCCATCGCCTACAGGGTCTAAACCGCTGTTATCTAACATTTATCAATCCAACTTTTGCGAAAACCAATCGGTATAAGTCTTATTGACTACCTTATCGCGCATACTCTTTTTATCTTTAAAACTACGGGAGATATTGCGTACTATATCGCTATAATTATCTTTTATTTCTCCGGTTTTTTCGTCTTTGTACTGAAAATAATAGGGTTTTATCGATACACAGTTTTCATGCTCAAAAAGTGTATTCAGCAATGTTCTATCCGAATTACCACACGAATGCCCCAGTATAATTGCCTGATAGTTGTTGGAATTGATAAAGCTCAACATCCGTTTATAATTATCCGTTTCCTGATAGTTGATGGATTTGATATTTTCAAGGTAAGCATTGTCCTGTAAATTCTCCAACTTACTGTAATTCTCTTCTAATTCATCGCCGTAACCAAATATTATGGGGTTATTTGGATTGTTGAGTTCGCCGTGAATATGTATTGTTTCTGCAATATCTCTCGATTTTTTATGATAAAGAGTTTCAAGATTTGTATAATTGAAGTTTAAAAATAATACTTGGTCTGGCTGTAAATCAAAATTTATTTTTGAAATCTTATCATCTAATAATTTTGATTTTAAAAACTCATGATCATTGTCTCCGTATAGATCCCAGAATCTGTCAACCCATTTTTTTGTTTTATTTGAAATTGAAAGATAGTCTGGATTATTGTTTTTATCCAGATATGAAAATATTTTATTTAATTCTTTTTTTGTAATTTCATCTTGTGCAATTTCAACAAAGTCTTTTAAACAAAATTGCAAATAAACTATTCTCCGAATCTTTTCTAATTTCTGTACTACAGTTTCATTTATAACTTTAGAGAGATACTTATTTAATATTTCTTTTATATGCTGATAATCAACATTCAATGTGTTGATATTGTCATAATAATAGCCAGCATTTTTTCTTTTATCAAATTGATAAATCAAGAACTTATAATACTCATTTTCAATATCTACCCAGGTCTTATTTTCATTTGAAATGTCAAGCAAGTGAGTTAGAAACTTATTACCGATATTGAATTCAATATTTTTGTATTGTTTGGAATAATCTTTAATAAATTCCATAAATGCTTTATAACTGACAGGCTTTTTATTTGGCGAGATATACGGATTATCTCCATCTGGTAGATATTGACTTAAGGTTTCTCCTTCTCGTTTGAAGATAAGTTTAATACAATCATATTGATAGTTACCGTATGAATTCAAAACATCCTGATAAATACAGTGATTCATAAATCCCAGCCAATAATCATCAATAAAATCCTTATAACTGGTTTTTAACCCATGTGCTAAGTCAAAGCCATTGCCAATAAGTACAATGCGGTTCATAGTAATGAAATATATTTACGTTCTTGTTGGTGGTATAGTTGAGCCAGCTGATCCCCCATTATTACCTCTATCTCTTTGCGGTGGTATGGTTAACCCTTTATCTTCCTCTTCTGAGGAAATTTTGATATTTTTATTCATATATTTTGATATTTTTATTTCTTTGGAGTTTTAGGTGTTTTCTGAACTTTTGGAGGCAACGTGCTGCCATTTAGTTGCCTTGTTACTTTTGTTGAGTTTTTGTTTTCCATGATTAAAAGTTTTTAATTGCAAATAATATCACAAGAAATAAGCCTGTTAAAAGATTCAGAATTGATATCCAATTCAGTATATTGGTTAATGTATTAAATAATTTACTATATTTTTCTTTTCCAAGTATATCGTGATCTATAGCTTTTTTTGTTGATAGATAAGAAAATAAATTTATTATTAATGCAACAGAAAAACATACCCAACTCAGAATTAACATCCACTTGCAAACAGGTTCTTCATTTCCAATTATATCTTTTACAAATCCGATTGAAAAAACAAGAGCACCGCCTGATAAATAAATTATCTGGCGATCAAATTGCCTTTCCGATTCTGCACGAATTTCTAATAATAATTTTGTGCGGTCATCGTAATTTTCGCAAAATAGTTTTTCATTCTTGACTCTTTTCATTTGCTTACACCTTTTTACTATTCAAATAATTTATAAACGCACTACACGAAACCAACATAAACAAAGCCTCTTCTGCTCCCGGCACATATTCGGCTGTATCATCCATTAATGCATGGCGAATGCCTGTGGCTGGGTCATTGGTGTAACCATACAGTATTTCAAAACTTTTACGAAGTACCGGAGGAATTTTAATGCCAGCACTTTCCATCTTAGCCAGATTTAATCCTTTATCTCCTGTAATTTCTCTACTCAGAGCTTCTACGGCTGATATGGACTCCTTTATTGAGTTACGACAATCAGCTTCAGGACGTTGAGCAAATAGTTTAAGTGCATTATTTAAATGCAATCTCACATTATCTTTATTGTTTTCAATGGCTGTTTCAATAGAATTAATTTCTTGATTAGAAGTGATCTCGACAATCACATTTTCAATGATTCTATAACCGAAATTTAATCTTTCAAATTCTGAATTTAATACATCAATAAACTTTGATTTAATCTCAAAATATGAGATATATTTTCTCAATATAATGATTGTTTCTTGGATAAAATCCAATTTTCTATACCATTCAAACTCATGACTCTCTATAATTTTCAAACAAACCGAGCTAAAAGCCTTATACTCACTTTTTTTAAAGTTATAAAAAGAAGTCCAAATGTATTTTTCAAGCTCTTCATAAAGATTCTCATTATATGATGATATCGATCTTAAATTTTCTTGCAAATCATCATAACAATTGCATATTGCATTCTGAATCTCAGGAGTAATTTGTTCTTTGATAATTACTTCTGATGGTTTTAAATATTCATATCGTTCTGAAAATTTCATATCTGCCCTCCCACACGCTTAAATTTTTCTACAAAAGCTGATATTTTTTGAAACACACTTTGTTTCTTTGTTAGATATTGCGGGTTTAGTGGACTCATTTTGGGTAAAATAGAATTGAGCTCCGTTCCGTTTTCGCTGGCAAATTCACGCTTTAACGAGCTTGCTATGTATCGTTTTGCTGCTTCTTCATTTAAATTTTCATTTACAATCAATTCTGCTGCTTCTACTTTTTGTTTGCCTTGGGCATATAAATAAAATGAGTCTAAAACAGTAGCTTTGTCTTTGATATTATCGAGGTCTGTTTCATTGATAAAATCTACTATTAAACTTTCTTTGCCTCTGTTGTCGATACTTGAACGAATAACCCTGCGGATATCTTCTACTAAAGCAACCTTATCTTTGGTCTTTTTGTTATGGTCAAAGATCAGTTCAAGTATATAATCCAGATTAATTTCCTGCGATTTCAATAAGTCAATTTCAAATACTACATCATCCCAATCAATGGTTGATTTTTCGGCTTCTTTTCCTTTTTTCTGTTGTCTTAGCCAATCGCGAATATCATTATAGGTGGAACGATAATCCTGAACAGTTCGCTCTTTGAGCAAGCTGATTCCCTGCATGGAAGCAATATCCTCATCTGTTACAAAGTAGGTTTCTTTAAATGCTTCTACAGCTTCATGATTACTGATATCGATTGCCTGAAGTGCTTTCATGTGAGTAAACTCATCGTAATTCTGCAATATGTTTTCAACACGCAGGTATTCTCCAAAGAGCTTTGCAAAGTCTTTCTTGTCCTTTTCAGTAGCAATCACGTCAGGCTCAGGGAACTTTTCATTTAGTTCCTTTACCACTTCCATATAACCTCTGCGGGCTTGGCCAGTAACCAGATCTGTAAATCCGTCCAAATATTCTTTGTAACTCTTTTCCAGTACCACATTCTTAGTGCTGCTATCTCCAAAAAGGGTAATAGCGTCAATGGTGGCCTTTTCTAAATCACGGAAAGTAATAATATTGCCAAAGGTTTTTGTGGCATCATAAATTCGGTTGGTGCGCGAAAAAGCTTGCATCAGACCATGATAACGCAGATTTTTATCTACAAAAAGTGTATTAAGTGTTGGTGCATCAAAGCCAGTAAGGAACATACCGACAACAATTATTAAATCAACCTCTTTGCTCTTTACCCGTTTGGCAAGGTCGCGATAATAGTTCTGGAACTCTTTGCTTTCCACACCAAAACTGGTTTTGAACATTGCATTATAGTCCCTGATAGCCTTATCTAAAAACTCTTTGGCACTACTATCCATAGCAGTTGGCTCAAAGTTTTCGTCCGGAATTTCGCCTACAGCATTTTGCTCTTCATTAGCAGCAAACGAAAAGATGGTGGCTATTCTCAGTGGTTTATCATTTCCCGCCTGTAGCCTGTTCAACTCCTCGTAATAATATTTGGCAGCCTCCACACTGTTTACAGCAAACATGGCATTAAACCCTTTGTTGCCGCCTTGATTCCGATGTGTTTTGTGTCTGTAGTTTAGTAAAATGTATTGAGAAATCTCTTTGATACGCTCAGGATGCAGAAAAGCTTTCGTGTTTTCTGCTGCACTTAATTTCTTTTCGTCCAGTTCTTTTTCGAGGTTTTTAAAATGAGGTCGAACATCATTGTAATCGACTTTGAATTTCAACACTTTCTCATCACGGATAGCATCAGTAATTATATACGAATGTAACTCGCTGCCAAACACACTGGCTGTAGTTTCAGCACCCAACGCATTTTCAGGGAAAATAGGTGTTCCTGTGAACCCAAACTGGCAGTACTTTTTAAACTTCTTGCTCAGGTTCTTTTGGGCTTCGCCAAACTGAGAGCGATGTGCTTCATCGAAGATAAATACTACCTGCTTTTGATAGATGGATAAATCAGCCTCCGTTTTCATCAAGTTATTCAACTTCTGAATAGTGGTGACAATAATTTTATTATCATCTTTCTCGATATTTCGTTTCAGCCCGGCTGTACTGTCCGAACCGTTCACGCTATCGGGCGAAAAGCGTTGGTATTCTTTCATGGTTTGAAAGTCCAGGTCTTTCCTGTCTACCACAAAGAATACCTTATCGATAAAATCAAGTTGTGTGGCCAGTCGTGCTGCTTTAAAACTGGTCAGGGTTTTTCCCGAGCCTGTGGTATGCCAAATGTAGCCGCCACTTTCAGGCTTCGACCACCGTTTAGCCCGGAACGTACTCTCAATTTTCCATAAAATCCGTTCAGTAGCTGCTATTTGGTAAGGACGCATAACGAGCAGCGTGTCGCTGGTATCAAATACCGAATAGGTAAGCAATACATTCAGCAGGGTGTTTTTCTGGAAAAATGTAGCTGTAAAGTCCTTCAGGTCTTTAATAAGTGTATTATCAGCCTTGGCCCAATTCATCGTGAAGTCGAAACTATTCTTATTTCGCTCTACGGTGTTGGCGAAATAACGGCTATCCGTACCGTTCGAAATCACAAACAACTGTAAGTATTTAAACAGGGAGTTGGAGCTATTGAAACTCTCTTTTGTGTAGCGGTGCACTTGATTGAACGCTTCTCGAATAGCCACCCCACGCTTTTTTAGTTCTATCTGCACCAACGGCAAACCATTGACTAAGATAGTAACATCATATCGGTTCTGATGTGTTCCTTTTTGTTCAAACTGCGAAATGACCTGCACTTTGTTACGGGCAGTATGGGTTTTATCGACCAGGTAGATATTTTGGATATGCCCATCGTCAAAAACAAAATCGTAGATATAATTGTCGTGTAATTTCCGTGATTTATCCACTATCTTATCACTGGGTATATCCAGATACTCTTCCACATAACGAGCCCATTCGCCATCGGTAAACACCATATTGTTCAGGCTCTGAAGTTGTACACGGGCGTTGGCAAACATTTTTTCGGAAGTGCATACTTCTGCAAGATACTCATATCCCAGATTTTGTAAATCTGCAATAAGTTCACGCTCCAAAGCCCATTCTGTTTGATAAACAGCAGGGGCCTCATTGACCACAGAGTTCTTTGTAAATTTATCAAGAACGATAAAATTGTTTGTTTCTGCGATGGGATTGTATGTTGACATAATTCAATTTTTAGTTTTAAATGCTTCCTTTATTTTGAAATCAATTTAAGTACCAGCATTCCGGTGGCTATTGCAATTCCAAAACTTAACAATGTTCCTATCAAAATGTATTCTGTTAGTTTTCTGTCTTTTGATTCTTTTAAATCACCAAAGCGGAATACCGACTTGGCTGCTAATAAAAAACCAATGCCTTCCCAATTAGCTGTTACAACAAAAACGAAAACAAATAGGCGTTCCAAGATACCAATGTATTTTCCTGCATTGTTCAGCGATTCATCATTACTTTCATTTAATGCTTTTGACCATTTGGACATGAGCTCACGCACAACCACCCCAGACACATTGCTAATAAATAGTACGGCAGCTAGATAAATCCAAAAAATAGTATCTTCATACCATGATGCGAAATTTAATTCGGGCTTGAAAAAAAAGACCCACAGCCCCAAAATACTTATGATATGTAGCACTTGGTCTATTAAAAACCAGTTGGACTTATTATTTTCTTTTTGAGCGTATAGTTTCAGGACATCAATAATCCCATGTGAAACCATTACTAATATTGCTACAAGCCAATGATTAACATCCCATAGGATAAACAACGCCAGCAGACCATGAATAAGTATATGCAGATAGAGTTTGACTGATTTGGCTTTACGGTTTTCTTTTTCTTTTACCCATGATTTAGGTTGTAGCAGAAAATCTCCAATAAAATGTGCTATTATAAGTTTGATGAGTATAATCATTTTTTTAGCGTATTAATTTTCTTGCGGAATATTTTTTCAACTTCCAATATTTCAGTTACATTAGCTCTGTTCCATCTGCGACTCACCGCACTTTGCTGAATGCCTAATTTTTTACCTATTTCTTCCTGTGTTATGTTTGGATTGTTTAGTATCGTTTGCATTAGCTCTGCTGATGAAACCGACCATTTATCTATAAATGTACCTGCTAACTTTAGATATAGATTTATTTCCTCATCAAAGTCTTGCCAAGGTGTTTTTATTCCAAGTGTTACATTCTCTTTTTTTAAAACATCAAATTTTTCGCCCGAATGTATAAAGGCAGAACCATTACTTTCTGAAATACTTTCGCCCGAATAAGTTTTTTCGCCTATACCAATAGCCATACGAACATCTATGGTACTAATTTTTTTATGTTCGTCAATGGGTGCTACTTTTTTAATCAATGCTTTTATTTCCAAAGCCTTGTGTAGAACTTCTTCGATGTTTGTGATTTCTATTTGAAAAAAATCACCTCTATCCAATTTCCAATCCTTGGGGCTATCTCCCCATGTTGCCAGAAGATTTTTAAGTGGCGACAACCATTTTTCTTGGTCTATCAACTTTCTTGATGCGATAATATCGCCAGTAATGATGGCTATCATGTGCTAATTTTTAAAATTTACAAAGTGCAAATATATAAAATATTCCTTGTATTGGTAATAATCTGAAATATTCCCTATATCGGTAATAATTGAAGCTATTCCTTAAATAGGTAATAATATAAAGTATTCTATAAATGAGGCATGTTAGAATATCGTTTAAAATAACGATATTTCAAAATATCATTGATTGGTGTGATACTATTATCTATTTTTATTCTCAATTCTGTATTTATCTGAATGTCAACAATAAGTCCCTGTAATATTCATATTGCTTCTTGCGTAACGCTATCTCCTTAGGCAATCCTTCACTAATAGACGTTGTCAACGTATCGAATTTATCTAATATTGCAACGATCCTAGATTGCTCAGCAAGCGACTTTTCAGGATTGTTGGGGTATGGGATTGGTATTTTTACTTCTCTAATGGCATTTGCATTAAATTGAGGTTGCCCGCCACCGGAAACCAATTTGTTGGCTTGAAACCAAAATAAATTACTTTGTGCAAAGTGCCAATAATATTTAGGATTTATAATTTTTTCATCAAAACTCAACTTGATTAAGAAGCCTGCAAATATTGCTGGATAATCTTCTTCAAATATCATTGTTTTACCAAAAGTAGCACCTGTACGTGCCATTAGAATATCATTTTTTTTCAGAATATATTTTTCATTTCCTTCCGATATATCTACAAACTTTTTGTCAGTTTGAATTAGTTTGCCATCATTATTAATATCAGTAATACGAACAAATCTTGCATCACCTGCATCTTGCGCTTTTGCTACATAGCCGTATGTAAATTCTCCAATTTCCCCAAGTCCTATGTATGTAATTGATTTTAAATCACTTAAATGGGGGGGGGGTAAATGTTAATAGAGAGTTACGATAATACTCGTATTGTTTGCGGCGTGCTTTAAGCTCGGCCTCAAGTTCCGCCTTAAGTTCCGCCTCCAGCTCCGTGAATTTGTCTAAAATTCGGACAATTTCTTTTTGGACTAAGAATGGCGGAATCGGTACCTTAAACTTCTCTGTGTCAGGAATCGAAATCTGAGGCATTTGCATTCTGCCAGCAATATTTTGGAAATAAGGCTCCTGTATTTTTAAGAAATAATATACAAACTTAATATTTATACTATCATCCTTTGAATGGTAAGACCACATCTCATTTTTATGTGAAAAAGGTTTGTCATAATACTCAAATTCTATGACTCCACGAGATTTTACAATAATTGAAGGTTCTCTATTAATATCTTTTAATGGAATATCTTCATAATCAAAAAATGCAATTGTTTTACCTCCTGCAAAGATTTTCAAAGGAGCTCCATCTTTGTGAAGCTCTTTCATTTGTCCAGCTGTTATACTTGTTCCTTTAGTACGAACTAGAGTCTCCCCTAGCGTTTTCCACTCCACCTTCACACCTTGCAGGAGTTTATCTATATATTGTAATGTATGTGTATCAGTCATCATAGGAGGTATCATTTCTTTTTGTTTCCTTTCGATTTACTCAAGGTATCGCCCTTTTTTGCTTTTTTCTCAAGGCTGGTAAGGGTTTTTAAATACTCTTTTTCGATAGGAGATAATGTTTTTTCCTCATAGGCTCTATATTCATGCGTTGCCTTTTGGTCAGCTTTTTCTCTACTAATGCTACCCGCCGATTTCAAAACTCCTTTGCCATATATTTCGGTAAATTTATCTAGTTCTTCAATCCAATTCTGCATATACATCGAAGTTTGTTCTTGTGCTTTTAGCTCTGCTAAGTCAAAGAATGCAGAAACCAAGCGGTTTAAGCGGAACAACTCATCTTGTGTGAGATAGTTCTTGGCTATTTTAGCTTCGTTTAGTGTAGGCATTGCCCCTTTGAATGATGTTAATCCCATAAACTCCTTAGAACTAACGGCACGGTTGTAAATAAGTTCAGTGGCTGTTTGTTCGTTTGTTGCATAATGTAATTTGTTTTGTACAATTTTGAAAAATTGTATTGTAACAGGGCTTTTAGGGTCGTAATCAAGGCTTGTGGCATATAAATCGAGTACCTGACGGTAAATAACTTTTTCACTACTGCGTATTTCACGAATTCGGTCTAATAACTCTTTCCAATAATTTCCGCCGCCATTTCCCTTTAATCTCTCGTCGTCCATAGCAAAGCCTTTTTCAAGGTATTCCTTTAAGACCATTGAAGCATAACGCCTAAATTGTACTCCTCGAACAGAACGCACCCGATAGCCTAATGCCAAAATAACATCAAGATTATAAAGTGTAATGCTGCGTTCTACATCACGATTCCCTTCGTTTTGAACTGTCAACTTCTGGTTGACAGTTGCGTTCGGGTCTAATTCATGATCGTCGAAAATCGCTTTAATGTGTTTGCTTATATTCTGTTTGCTGGTTTGAAATAAATCTGCTATTTCGAGCTGAGTAAGCCAAATTGTACCATCTTCTAAGCGTAAATCGAGTTTCGTCAATCCATCATCTGTGGTATAAAGAATTATTTCGCTCATGCCTCAATCTCCTTTACAATTTGGTCAATATCGGCACGAAGTGCATTGATTTTCTCAACTGTTCCCGCTATTTCAATATTCAGCTTTGTAATATCAACTTTTTCACGATTATCCTTTGCTTCCACATACGTGCTTACCGAAAGGCTGTAATCGTTGTCTGAAATTTTGCTATTGTCGATAGTAACGGCTATATGTGGTACATCGGCTTTACTATCGAATAGTTGCATTATCTGTTCGATATGCTCATCGGTCAGCATATTGTTGTTGGTCACTTTCTTATAGAAATTTTCACCACTTACATCTATAAACTGTGTTTTTGTATCCGTTTTGTGTTTGGAAAGCACGAGGATATTCACGGCTATTGAAGTTCCATAAAAGAGGTTGGGTGCTAAGGAAATAATGGTTTCCACAAAATTATTATCCACCAGATATTTCCGTATCTGCTGCTCAGCACCGCCACGGTAAAAGAGACCTGGGAAACAGACTATAGCCGCTCTTCCTTTGCCTGAAAGGTAGCTCAGGGCGTGTAATACAAAAGCAAAGTCAGCTTTCGATTTTGGGGCTAGTACTCCCGCAGGGGCAAAACGGTCGTCGTTTATCAGCGTCGGGTCATCGTTCCCTATCCATTTTATGGAGTAAGGAGGGTTAGATACAATGGCATCAAAGGGTTTATCGTCGCCAAAGTGCGGTTTTATGAGTGTATCGCCTAATGCTATATCGAACTTGTCATAATTCACATTGTGCAAAAACATGTTCATGCGCGCCAGGTTATAGGTGGTGTGGTTTATTTCCTGCCCATAGAAGCCTTCTTCAATGATATGACTGTCAAAGTGTTTTTTGGCTTGCAATAGCAACGAGCCCGAGCCACAAGCAGGGTCATAAATTTTATTTACGGTGGTTTGCTTGTGCATTGCCAATTGTGCAATGAGCTTGGAAACACATGTCGGAGTAAAAAATTCACCTCCTGACTTTCCTGCATTGGCAGCATAATTGTTAATCAAATATTCATAAGCATGTCCAAAAAGGTCAATCTGATTATCTTCAAAATTACCAAAGTTCAGCTCTTCCACACCCTTAATCACAGCCGCCAGTCGGCTATTTTTTGCCTCAACGGTATTCCCCAATCGTGTACTTGTAGTGTCGAAGTCGGCAAACAAACCTTTTATATCGTTTTCCGACGGATAACCATTGGCTGAACTTTCGATAGCATTAAAAATGTCTTTTAATTCCGTATTCAGATTGGTGTTGGTATTGGCTGTTTTGGCTATATTTACAAAAAGTTGACTCGGATAAATAAAATAACCTTTGGTTTTAATGGCATCGTCTTTTATTTCCGGGGTAATTAGCTCGTCGGGCAATTCCGAATAAATAATGCTATCATCTCCACCTTCAATATAAAGGCTGAAATTTTCGCTCACAAACCGATAGAAAAGTGTTCCCAGCACAAATTGTTTAAAATCCCATCCATCTACCGAGCCACGTACATCGTTGGCTATTCTCCATATTTTAGCTTCTAATTCTGCTTTTTGCGCTGTGCTTGTCATTATTTATGTCGTTGTTTCTTAATTGCTTTTGTTTAGTTTTTTCTTTTTTACGAGGCATTTAAACCTTAGTTTTTTCAAAGCCCAAAACTACAAAAAACAATTCACATTTTGCCGTATTTGTTAATTAAAAAACGGAATTTATCAATCTATTGTATTTTATTTTATTTACCTGTGCTCTCTACCTTAAATTGTATAGTGAAGTTATATCGTTCCTATAAGTTTATTACAGTAATGTTACAGTAAAATCACAGACATATCACAGTATTTTCACAGTATTTATATAGGATTGTGATAATATTGTATTATATTTGTATTTAATTTATCCTTATATTTTATTTAAGATACAAGAACATTATATGTGTAATATAAGTAAGGCGACGGTATACCAGATAAAGATGGTTATAAGCAAATGAACTGATAAACTAATCAACTAACTTCTAATTTTTTAATGATATGGCAATTTCGAAAAACATGCTGAAAATGTCAGGCAGTGTGGGTATCTTAACACATTATCAGCTACCCGGAAGCGATAAAGTGTATGTACGGGCAAAAGCTGGTCCGAAGCCTGAACGCATAAAATCGGGTGCTGAGTTCGAAACGGTGCGTAAGCATCAGGTGGAATGGAAGGCTTGTGTATTATTTTCGCAGGCTTTAAAAAATGCAGTCGGGGATGTGTACCGATTGGCCGACTACAACGTGTCGCCGGTATGGAACGGATTGGCAAAAAACATTATAAAAACCGATACCGAACACCTTGTGGGTGAACGTAATCTATATGTATCGGCTTACAAGGCTGAGCTGAAGGGTTTTAGTCTGAATCGCAATTATGCGCTTAATGCTCTGTTGGGGGTAAAGCCTGCTATAGAGTTAGATGCCGAAAAACTGTTTGTCTCGATTCGCTTTCCAGAGTTCAATACTTCGCGCGAATTGCTCAATGTGCGTAAATTACCCTATTTCAAAATTATAGTCAGCTTTGGGCTTGTTTCGGACTATTATTACTCCCTGAGCAGTTCAGGAGTGGGAAGATACCTTGCTAAAAGCGGAAGTGCTTCGGGCTTGAGCATGTCGAAATGTTCGGAATGGCTTTCCACCAACGATATGATTGCTGAACAGCTTTTTGTAATTCAACTCGAAGAAAAACTTAGTCCAATGCAGCAGGAAAACCTGACCTATCTGGTAAGCATGGGTATCGAGTTTGGTAACGTAGGCTTTGGTGGAAAAATTGAGGGTGTAAAATACGCCGGTGCCGGTAAAATTATCGACGTATTCTGAATCCGAAGTCAGGAGTGTAGAGAGGTATCTAAAGTTATTAATGCTTGGCGTTTTTTCTTACAGTGCTCAGCTATCTTGTTTATATAGCGAAAGTATACCGGATAAATATGGTAATAAACAGCATAACTGATTTATTAAAATTTCTGCAAAAATTCCGCTAAATTCACTTCTCTGTCCAATTCGAGTTTTTGGCGAATGCGGTAGCGATTTGTTTCGATGCTACGAATACTCATATTGAGCAAAGGTGCCATGTCTTTGGACGATAAGTCCATTTTGATATAGGCACAAATCTTTTTGTCGCTCACATTAAGTTGCGGATAAGCTTCGTTGAGGCGCTTGAGGTAGTTTTCGTATACCAAATCGAAGTTTTCTTCAAATTTTTTCCAGTTTTTATCTTGTTCGATATTTTGTTGAATATTGCGTTCGATTTTTGCTAAACGATTTACAACAGCATTGGTATCAGCATTTTTGCGAATCTCATCATTTAGTTTGGCAATATTTTCCATAATATCCTGAAGCATTTCGTTTTTACGAATGAGGTTCATGGTGGAAGTAGCCAGTTCTTGTGCTTTGTGGCGCAGTTCGTATTGGAGTTGTTGATTTTTGAGTTCTTTAATTTCGCGTTTTTTTGCCATATTTTCGGCTTCGAATGCTTTTTTATGCTCTTCAATTTCCAATTCTTTGGCTTTTTCCATTTCCAAGGCACCTTGTATCGAACGTTGGTTTGTATAACGAATGAAACCCATAATTAACAAAACCAATAGTATAAAATAAATGGCAAAAGCAAAGTTTGATTCGTACCAAGCAGGCGCAATGCTAAATATGTAGGCACATTCAACTACATTCGACTCTAACAACGAACGTGCTTTTACTCTGAAAACATATTTTCCGCGTCCTAATTGCGTGTATTCCTTTATATTATCGGCACTAAATTTCGACCATGTTTCATCGTAACCTTCCAACATATAGCTG
>CAMDNO010000094.1 GCA_945902955.1 Porphyromonas cangingivalis | reverse complement strand
AAATGTCCACCACCCATATTTAACCATTTTATTTGATGGAAAAATTTACCAAACTTCTCTTCCACTACGGCAAGTGTTTTTTCCAAATCGTACGAATTTGATTCGCAAAGCGAGTGAAAATGCAGGCCTTCCACACCCTCAGGCAATTTTTCTCCAAGCAATTCAGCAACTACTCCTAAGCGAGATCCTGGTGCGCAAGGGTTATACATTTCGGTCTCCACATCCGAAAATTCGGGGTTAATTCGCAGCCCGCACGAAACATTGTAAAATTGCGTTTGAGGGTAAAGTCGCTCGAATTGCGTGAGCGAGTTGAATGTGATATGACTGCTCGACTTTACAATTTCCGGAAATTCGCGATCGGTGTATGCTGGGCCATAAGTATGTGCTGGGCTACCCATTTCCTCAAAAGCCAATCGAGCTTCGGCAAGCGAACTTGCGGTAGAGTAGTGTATGTACTCGCGCACAATGGGGAAAGCGCTCCACATAGCAAATGCTTTAAATGCCAAAATGATTTCGACGCCTGCTCGTTCTTTAACCGAACGAATAAGTTCCAAATTCCGACGAAAAGCCATCTCGTCTAATACGTAACAAGGCGAAGGTATTTTTGAATAGTCCATGTTTGTTATTTAAGATCCCGATAACTATCGGGAGAATTAAGAATTAAAAATTAAGAATTGATAATTAGAAATTGGCAATTTATTTTATTTCTCTTGCACCACGTAGTTCTGCTGATACTTCATTTACCCATCCAGCCTGTTGAAATACAGCTGTTTGTATTTTCAGAAATCGTATGTTGGTCAATGAAACTGCGTTTCCATTTTCGTCCACAGCATTCGATATGTCTAATTTGTTCGAACCAGTTGTAGCATCATAATCGTCTCCCGAATTATTTTCGGCATAGCCCCATTTGAATTTTTCGGCTGGTACTACCCAAAATTGCGCACTTTCTGTACCCGTATTTTCATACGCATCGGGTAGGCGCGTTCCGTAAAAAGTGATACTGTCGCTTGTTGTCGCTTGCCACCACCAACCTGATGAGTTTGTTGAGCCATATCCCGCTTTTAATTCGCCTGTTACTCCTTCGCTATCTAACCATGTTATATTTGTTGTGTCTGAATCGGATTTAAAATAACGAACCCAGTAGTTGCGTTTCGAGTTTTCGAACTGACTTCCTTTTAATTCATACCAAGTTTCGTTGGGTATGCCATCGCCGTTTTTATCTTGCATTACATAGACTATGGCTGGCTCGGGCGTCGAACTTTTCATTAAAAGAACTTCGAAATCGACACTCGCATGATTAGATATATTGTGGTCGAAGCCTGCAATAATATAGCCACCAAAGCCTCCCAGATATACAAATTTGGTATGCTCATCGGGATTTCCAATGAAAAATTCCGTGTCGGTTGGAGCTGCTAATGCACTGTGTTGACCTGGAGCATACACATAATCAAATACTTTACTAATATATTCCGACGTCTCTGTGGGTTCGTCGGTTTGTTTACACGATATATAAAATAGCAGAATAAAGAAAAAGAAAAAAAATCTCACTGTTGTTTTAATTTAAAAAAATATAGTGCAAAAGTACAAAAAAAATAAGGCAAAAGCAATTTAATTTTTGCTGGTAAAATTGGTTTGACAAGTTGTTAATAACTTTTCAGATAAAGCCTGTTTATTCCAATTTGAATATGCTACTTTTGCACGGTGGAAAAAATATACCAACATATCGAAAAACTTTTGGGACGCAACGATTACGTTGTTGTACCCGGATTAGGTGGTTTTGTGCTTCAGCAACAGTCGGCAAGCGTTGTAGATAATAAAATAACGGCTCCACGTAAAGTCATTTCTTTCAATGCATTAATGCATCATGCCGATGGATTGCTGGTTATTGAAATAGCCCGTACGGAACACATTTCGTACCGCTTGGCGCAAGAACTTTTACAGCACGAAACTGATCTTTTGAAAAAGCAGCTTCTTGCAAATGGAAATTTTGTTTTCGGCAATTTTGGTACTTTTTATATCACCAGCGAAAGTAATTTTGCATTTATTCCGAACAATGAGGCTGTATTTATACCTTCAAATTTTGGTTTGAATGATTTGAATTTACCTAATCACATACAAAAACATCAACAATTTGTTCCTTCAAATCAAAAACAGCTTTCGATTAAGAACATTTTGCGTTATGCAGCTGCTATTGCTTTATTAGTAACTATATCATTTTTTCAACAAAATCATATTGTTTTCTTCGATGCACAATCGGCTGCTATTGTTAATTTGAATAAACTTACCAAGGCAGCAAAAATGCAGATTAATGCTGATTCATTATTGGTTAATGATTCAGCTCAATCAATTGACAAACAAACAATTGATTCAGTGTTGATAACAGAATCGGACATTTATCATGTAATCGTAGCCAGTATGCCGTCGCAACTTTCGGCTGAAAATTATTGCAAACAAATGCTTGAGTTAAACTATACAACGGCAAAAGTGTTGAAACCGTCAAATACATACCGAGTTGCAATTCGGTCTTTTACAAATAAAGATGAGGCAATACGATTTATGGAGAATTTGCGCACTGTGGATGTACGTTTTGCAACCGCTTGGGTACTTTGCAAAAATTAAAATCAAACAAAAAGGCCAATTCTTATTGTGGGCAAAAGAAAAATAGTTATCTTTGCACCCGTTAAAGAAAAAAACATGCGGTTGTGGCGTAATTGGTAGCCGCGCCAGACTTAGGATCTGGTGCTGAGAGGCGTGGGGGTTCGAGTCCCTTCAGCCGCACAAAAAACATGCAAATAGAGTGATAATCAATTGATTATCGCTCTTTTGTGTTTTTATAATAAAAATCTATTTTTATCTGACTGACGTATATAGTTGAATTTTAAGTAATTACTTTCAAAAAGTAGACGAAAATGGGAAGAAAACAGACACTTATTATCTATCCGCACTTAAATGATTGTGCGGGGGATGTTTCTAAAGATTGGTATGTTGAGTTTAAATATCGCATGCCGGGTAATCCGAAATTAATTTCGGAACGGATTTACAAAGGTTTGCAAGTTGGAACGGCCGAACAACGCAAATCGTTGGCGGCAAAAATTATTTCGGATAAACGTAAATGGCTTGACAATGGCGGCTTTTTGCAACCTGAAAATAAAACGCGTGTTTATGTCGACGAACTCGAATATAATAGCGTTACGAGGCTGTACGGAAAAATTAAAAACGAATTACCTACCATCAGGCAAAATATAAGTGAATACCTGACTTATATTAAACAACAAAAATCGGCGGTTACTTATTCCAACATTCAAACCAAATTACGAACGTTTGTAGCGTATTTGGTTAACAATAAGTTGGATGTTGATGTACGGCAAATTAATCGTAAACACATCGTTAATTTTATGGTTTACCTTGCTAATGATATGAAATTGAGCCGCGCAACGCTCAAAGATTATAAACAAGCGGTTGCAAACTATTTTGATTACGAAATAGAAAACGAATTGATTTTAATTAATCCGGTTGTGAGGATGCCGCTTTTGGGGCAAATTGTGGATAAATCGGCGGTTCCGTTCACCGATGCCGAAAAACAAGCTATGAAAGTTTTAATAAAATTGAATGATCCGCAATTGTGGTTAGCTTGTCAAATTCAGTATTATTGTGCAATTCGTCCCGGGCACGAATTGCGGTTGATGCGTGTGGGATGGATTGATTTTGATAAACATCAATTTCGGGTGCCAAATATACAAGCTAAAAATAACGAAACGGAAATAGTTGAAATTCCCGATGTGCTTTATTCGGAACTGGTTGATGTGTACCAATTGACCGGATGCAATAAAGATTTTTATGTTTTTGGTTCGGAAGGTGTTCCCGGAACATCAGCCTACGGAAAAAACACGCTTCGAAACCGATTTAATAAATTTCGCGATAAATTGAATATCAGTAAAGACAAAGTTTTTTACAGTTGGAAACATTCCGGGGCAATAGATTTAATTGAAAACGGTTTGCAACCGTACAACCTCCAGGAACATCTCCGGCATAAGAATTTTGACACTACAGAACGGTATTTAAAAAAGCGAATTAAAGGAAAAGAAAAACGCGTTAATCAGTTTATAAAAGCATTGTAAAGGTGCTTTAATCAATAAAAACAACCCCCACCGATGTACCGTGTGGGGGCTTGTCATTTTTACTAACAATCAAAATTTTCTACAGTATGGGAAAAAGTATTTATTTCGATGGCGAATGGTTTTTGAACCAACAAATTTATTTGATTGGTTACGCGTACAACGCCGCGCGAACGTACCAAATTTACGGGTACCAATTGAACCGCGCAAACTTCGCAAAGATTTTGGAGGGTGTTGATGTAATTTATTGTTATGGTCCCGATGTGGGGATGTTGGAAAAGTATTTCCAGTGTGATTTAAAAAATTACTACATTTGTATTAACCTGTTGACTATTATCAAAAAGTTAGAACCGAACTTACCGGATTACAAACTTTCGACGTTGGAAAAATTGGCGGGAATACAACGGGAAACGATGGAATACAAAAGTAACATTTTTCAATTACACAAAGATTGGTATATACCGGAACGGCGTTCGCGAGCTTTGAAGTACAACCGCGAAGATGTAAATAATTTGGTACGGGTAAAAAACTTTTTCTTTGCACGGCACGGCGTTACGCTTCGCGATATTGAACGGTTTAGGCTATAGGTAGTTTATAGTTTATAGTAATAAAAAAAACCTCACATAAATTAATATGTGAGGTTTTTTTATACTACGGACTAAACAGTATCAAATAAAAGTATCCACAATAAAGCAATATTGCTTCGTGATAGTCCGTTAACTCTTTAACGCTGCAAATATACAACCATTTTTTTAATATGCAATAGATAAAATCAATTATCTTTTCGATTTATGATATATTTAACTATAAACCATATTAAACCAATACCAAAAAGCATAAAAAGTAATTTACCGGCTGCAATTTCTAATTTTTGTAATGCGGTTAATTTCTTTTCAACCTTGACCGTTTTTTGTAAAGTAATGGTTCGTTTGTGAAATTTATTTATTCGGGAATAGAAATCGGTACCCGGAATGTAAACCGTATCGCCGCCAGTGCGAATGCGTAAATCTAAAAACCCATCGCGCCAGTCGTACACGCTTTGTATATTGCGGGTTTTAATTTCGTTTAGTTCCTTCAATACTACATTGTAATTACTATCACATTCGAAACGTGCTTTTAATTGGATGCTATCTGTTGGTAATGCAACCGGGGTTAACTTATCGTGTTGTATAATAAGTTCGGATGTAATATCGGCCGTGGTATCAATAAGCTGTTGTTTTGGTTTGCAACTTGTAATAGTAAATAACAAAGAGCAAAGAAAAAAGATAGTTAGATGTTTCATGCTGCTTTCTTTTTAGTTGGTTTTGGGGGTTCTTCTCCGTTAATGCGTTCTTTGCAGTTTTGGCGGAAACATGCCCATTCCTGTAGTTCTTTAATTATCTTATCTTTGAACTCACCGTTTTCGAAAATCATTTTTACCTGTTGAGTTACAACGCTGTTAATATCAACATCGTCCTTTTTTTTATTAATCCACTTATCAATAAGTTTCATACCTATTGCCCCGGCTGTAGCTCCGATGCCTGAACCCGCTCCGATATAACCGTATATCGACGGGTCGGATAATGTGTTTTGAATTAATTGAAGAATTAGCATATTTAATAATATTTATAATCCGTATTTTGATTTTGTGGCGTTAAAATTGGTATCATTTTCTATTGCACTTAATGATTTATTATATACTAAAAAATCATTAAATAATCCTTTTGAATTATAAGAACTATTTCCAAATTTACCAAATGTTATATTGCCAACAGGTAAAAACCCACTTGGGCCTTGTGATTCAAGTATTCCATTTACATATATTTTTTTTATACTACCTTCACGAACAAAAGTTACGTGATAAAAATTATTTGTATTTACTAAAGTTGTTGAGTATAAATCATTCGAACCAGCTGTTGCGAAAACTAACCTATTTTCGTTTAATCCAATCCAGAGAAGACTACCACTTGTAAATATACCAACTACAACTTGTATGCCGTTAACTCGTTCAGGCTTTAATACAAGGCTAATTGCAAAGTTATTATAACTTTGAATTGATAATTCGGTAGAAACATAATCATCCACCCCGTCAAAACTCATTACTCCACCATTAGTCGTTGGTAAAAAAGTAGGTTTGTTAGTGTCTGACGGCATTAAAGTACCATGGTTATTATTCCCACTCAAATCATTCCAAGCCGTACCACTACCCGGATAGCTTGCCGGATTACTTGCATCAAGCCATAACTTTAATCCATCGGTAATAATGCCCGATTGAGCACTATGTGCAATACATCCTATCATACTTTCATATCTCCTATTACCTTAAATGAAGTACTTTCAATAGATATTTGACAAGCTGAATATTGAGCATTCAGTTTTAGTTTAGTCGTTAAAGCTGTCATTCCTGCACCTGCCAAAACACTTACTTGTGCAACTCCTTTTTGAAATATAAAGAATTGCTTACCATCCGTTAATCCTGTTGGTACTGTAATTACTATTGCAGTCGTTGCGTGGTTGCAATTAAGCCATTTATCGCTGTCAGTATTTGCAAGTGTGAATGATGCTGTTTTCTCGCTATAAGTTATTAATTTATCCGCTTTCAGAGCATCAGCCGCGTGCGTATGCGAAGATATTTCACCCACCAATACCGCTTCTACCCCCACCTTTGTAAGTGGAAAAGTCATTTGCACCATATTCGAGCCATTCCAAGCGTACTGCGTATTAGTATAGCGATCTATGTAGACGGAATCCGCTGAAAGTGGAATAGATAAATAATCTATTCCATCAAAAAAATATAAGCCACTACCCGTAAAATAACAAATGTCATCCGCTGTGTGAGGGTATCTATTCCATTTATCTATAAAAAGCGTTCGTTTATTTTCGAGCTCTAAAATTTTTTCGGTATTTATACTAACTTCCACATCATTTGCCGGCGTATATCCAAGTGCGGAAATAACGTTTTCGGATGTTACGGATAGATCCATTTCCGATACTGCATTTTGCGACATCGGATGAATTCGGGATGTACCTGTAGTTTGTTTAACTCCTAACTTTAGCATTTTATACCTCCTTGTTATAGGTCATTTCTACTAAAATACGTTTGTAAGTTCCCGTGCCTGTAAAGCGGATGTTTGTGGCTTCGTCAATAATTACATCGGGGCGGTTTACGAACTCCCAACCATCACCGGGCGCGAGTGGGATGTTATCGTTTATCAATGCTTCGCAATCGCCTATATTGGTACAAAAGATAGTGCCATATCCATCGGGGCGATGGATGGTGTTGTCGGTAATTACTTTGTTTTTGGATGTTGCTTTATACATAATGTAATTTACTATTTATTCAGTTACTATTTACTATTTGCTTAGGTATCTACTTATTAAGTATATTCCGAGGCCTGTAAGGATTAATGCTCCGGCACTAATACCAACGGCGGTTTTTAAATCAATGTTTTTTTTTTAAGATATTTATCTACGTACGCTTTAAATTCGCGTACTGTAATTTGCAAATCTTTGTTTAAGTCGATGCCCGGGTTTGCTTTGGCAATTATCGCGGGGGTTAAACTTTTTGTTTGCATGATGTAGGTTTCGGGTTTACCAAGTGCCACGGGGAAAAAAGTAACTAAATACAAATCGTGTACATTCTTAATCCGTCCTGAGTATGGCGCGAAGTATTTATAAACCCAGTCGAGCTGTTGAACATTACTCATTGCTTTGAGCGCTGCAGTTGAAGTTCCTAATCCGATGGCCGTGGATGGCATAAACTGAATTAGTCCGGTTGCTCCACCGTTGGGATTAACAGCTTGTGGATTTAATCCGCTTTCGGCATACATTACCAACATCAGCCAATCGGGCTGTATTAGTAATTTTTGAGAAATAGATTTTAACTTATTGATAAAATCTATTTTGTTGGTTTTAATATATTCTTCGTAAATCATACATTCAATTATCAATTATCAATTTTCAATTAAACTACGTATTTTTTTATCATTGCCATTACTTTGAGAACCGAAGTATAATAATTTGGGTCGGTTGCGTATCCACCTTTGTACACTTCGTCGAAAAATTTTATTGGGTCGCGTTTGTATGCGAATGCTTTATTGTAGCTGCCTTGTGTTTGCAAGTTATACGCATAATCGGCAAAAGCATGTACGGGACTGTCATAAGCACGAAACGCACGTTTAACCTTTATCCGTTCGCCTTTTATAACTTCCCAAGTAGTAAGCAATTGCGTTTTGCCTGTGTAATTACTCCCGGCTGTCATTCCGAAAAAATTATACTTTGGTGCCGATTTTCCCCAACCGCTTTCCCAAGCTGCCTGACTTAATGTAACAAGCGACGGAACGCCGTACTTAATTGCAACCTGATTAGCGTAAGGGGTGTATTTTGCTACGAATTGTTTAACTGTCATACAATTATTTACTATTTAGCTATTTACAATTTACTATTTTAAGATATAATTTTCAAAATAGATGCTCCGGTAATTAACCAAGTTAACCAATTTGTTTTTTTCTTGTCATCTTCGGGGTTGGGGTTTGGTTCTCCGTTTTTGGTGTGCCAAATATCTGATTCGCGAAACCAACCAATTGCCATCCGATCACAAAATTTCAAGTTTGCTTCCAACCAGACTTTACCACCTTCAGGTGCGTAATAATTTCCGGTTGTTGTACCTATTACGTTTGTAATATCGTTGTACGATTTAAGTATTTTAGCATCGTAACTGCGAATACATAAACCCCTATCCCAAACGGGCTGCGTAAAACAGTTTGCCCAAGTGCATTTGATTTTAATGGGTAATCCTTTTATTTCGTTGTCGAATGATACCGGATATTTTTTTTCCTTTGGTAAAACGATGGGACCGGTGCCAGGATTAATATTTGGTTCTTTTTTCTCCCGTGGGTCGGGTAATAATATTTCCGGTTCATCCGGTTGGTATATTACGTCCGGTTGATGAGGATTAATTATTTCCGGTTCAACTCGTGGTAATACTACGGGTACAATTATTTCGGGTTCTATACGCGGCCTACGTGTTACGGATGTTTCGGGTATTTCGGGTTGGTATATTTCGTAATTATCTCCGTACATTACATCTTCTAATTCGGGAACTACTTTTCCAATTTTTTTGCGTGCCATAATATTAATTGTTTGTTCGTTTGTTGAAAATAAATTTATCTGCTATCCAAATACCGGCTAAAATTAACGCTCCGGTTTTAACGGTTTTCATTATTCCGCCTGTTGATGCGTCGCTAATTGCATCGTTTGCGATTTTGGCATTTGCGGCTAATTCTTTCATTAATTGATCATAAACCGGTTTAGGTAAATATTTGATTAAATCGGCTGTAAGATTATTTGATAATCCAAAATCAACTTTAGCATCTTTTTGCATGCTTTTCATAATGTTATATACAACTATACTTGATATAACAGTAGAAACAACCGCGGTAATTATAATAATTGCAGTACCTGAAATTACAAACCCGATGCCGGGTGCATTCATAAAGTTTACAAGTGCCTGATTATATTTCGACAATTGCGGATGCTCTCCTTCCTGAATGTTTTGAACGTGTCCACCGTTTTTGAGGGTGTTGTTACGATTGATTAATTTTGCCTGAAGATTAAACAACCGTTGTTTGAATTCGATGGGAACTGCCGCGCCGCTTTCGGCCATTAACTCTAAACCGCGAGCGCACAATAAATTCTTTTCGAGAATTGATTTATGTAAATATAAAACATCATCTAAAGTGTTTTGAGCTTGTAAATGAGTTCCGTTTTCGAATTTTAATAAATCAACTGTATTTGCATATCCAAGCGAATAACTTTTACCAGCCGCTTCATTGTAAATACTTTTTGAGAATTTTATTTGTACATAATATTTATCACTATCTTTTGAAAAATATCCGGTTAAAATTCCGATGTTATTTGTTTGTGGTAATTCAATACCACCTGCACTGGTCCCGTTACTATCCAAAAAATATATACCACGTTTAGCAATAATCGAAACGGGTTTACCTTTTATATTTTCGTCGTATTCTTTAAATTCTAACATGATAATTATTTTTTAATCAACATTCCTTTTACAGATGTATAGTCTAATTCAATACCAAAACCAGCTTTAATTTTTTCGCCTGTAGCTGCGAAGTTTGCAATAAATTCCAACACTTCAATAAATTCTCCATCGGCTTCGCTCCATTTTTCTAATGCTGTTTGTATGCGTTGGTTTTCTTCGTCGGATGCCTGTTCGGTTTGTTCGGTTTGCGAAGTAATACCAGGACCATCAACTTGATGCGATGGTGTGTATTCAATACCTGCCAATTGAACTTGTGGACGGGCGGGAATAAACCGATCTATCAACATATTCAATACGGGTTCGCCGCGTTTAATCATTCGGCCAATTGCTCCACCGTTTTCGTCGAGTTCTTTTTTTAGCTCCTTGTTTTCGGCTTCCAATTGCAGTAAACGCATTTCGGTTTTAAACTTTTCAATTTCGGCATTAACTAAGCCGCTAATTTCCGATTTTGGAATGTAATTACTTGTATCAACATTTGCCACACTACCCACCGATGCCGGGGCGGATGCTCCACCGTTCATAAATTCGTATTCGAATTGTCCGGTTGTTTGCGTGAGTGATTTTTTGCCTGAAACAACAAAATAATTACCCGGGTACAAACGCATTACATCGCGGAAACGAGCTTTTTTTTCTGACATTGTTTCGTCTTTATCAGCTTCAAAAACTTTATCGTTTTTGTCGCCACGGCTTTTGGAAACTTTCCAAAATTCAATGCCGTTCAAATCAATCCATCGGATTACATCTTCTATTCCGTTCATAGTTGTAATTATTTGTTATCATCCATAACCACGTTAAAAAACACTGATTTTAAATCGTCTACCGTATTAGTAAGCGAATATATAAATGATTTTTGCAAATCAAATTTTATTCCTTGCAAACGTATTTGGTAATAAAGATCTTTTTGATAAAATATCAAAATAGGCACGTTAGAAATAAATTCTAAATTATTACGAACTAATGTAATAAATTTATTATTCTGATTATAAGAACTAATACAATCATTTCCAAGTGGAGAAACAGCGGGGAATAATAAATTTAATGAAAGTATCTTTTTATTTAAAAAATCATTATTGTAAGCAAAATAAGTTTTTTTTCCAGTAAGTTTAAGTTCTAAACTCATTACTGTAGTACGCTGATTAATAACATTAATTGCGCTCCAAACAGCCGGTTCATCGTAATAAAATAGTATAAATACTGATTTATTTATTTGATTTTCTGTTCCTTTATATTCAATAAATGATTTTTGAAAATCAATAATTTTATTGATAAACATTCTATCCCCCCTGTTATTAAGGGATGTAACATTCAAATTTTCAATAACTTGATTTGCCGTACCGCGATTAACTAAAGTTATATACATTGAATTTGTATCATCTACGGTTACAGTTCCCGAAGGTCCTTTTGGTAGTACTGAACTTTTCAAAAATTCAATATGTTTGATACGTTTATTTTCGAGATGTGGCGTATTTGGAAATAATATTTTTTTCCCAATAACTCGAATTTCCATTCCGTATATGCCTGATACTAATTTGTTTTCCATAATGAATTAATAAATAAATGTGAGTTCTGTTGTAACTAATGGTTCTGATGGGTTGCCTCCACGTTGGCGGTAATATGAGTTTTTAAAATCAATATCTAAACTATCAAACCAAATTGATTGTTGACCTGATTTATTTAAAAATGCTGTTGGTATGTTTTCGATATGTTTACCCGAAAAGCAATTTAAATCTAAATATCCAAAACCGCCAAGCAAACCTGTATTCGTATACGATTTTGTAAAAATCTTTTTAATTTTTTTGCCATCTAATTTTTGCCTTACAATATCATCTAATTTAATATCCTGATATGGTAAATTACAATTTAGAATAAAGGTAGATGATCCGTTAATTTCATCAGAAAAAGGAAGGAAATTTTGATTTTGATAAATAACACATAGTAAAAAAATAAAATTATTTTGAAGTGGAAATTCAAAATGGCTGTAACTAATATAAGATTTTTCTATATCAATAACCTCATTTATACTATAATTAAATAAATTTATGCTGTTAAATGAAGAAATTAGATGTTTAAATGAATAATCTTTAACGATATGATTACCTTTTATATCGAATAAATTAAGATAATAATCTGCATTTGTTGTTTGAATATCATCTAAATATCTTTCTCTGAAAGGCGAATATATACTTAAATCGAAATCACCACCAATTAAATATAATGCTTGAATTTTCTGATTTTCAAGTTGGTTGTATTTAAGCGGAACTCTTTTGTCATTTGGATTAAATTCCAATTCGACCCCTGAAAAGTTTTGTATTAACATAAGATATTATTAGTTATATAATTGCGAATTACATGAGAATAAAAATAACAAGCTACCCATTTTGCAACTGCTATTAACTGTTGTTTTGCAGCCTGTTATTTTACTTTTTTATACCTCTATAAAACTATGGAAACGATTTTTTACAAAATTGCTTTGTAAGGGTTTCCGGCTTGTTTCATGTTTTCGGCCGCTCCACCTTCGTAAAGGTAACCGTCCAAAATCAACACGCCGTAAGCCTTGTAACCTGTAGGAATACCGAAATCGATACCTGAGATTGATGGGAATTCCACATCAAAAGGTTGAGTTTTTGTACCACTGATCAAAATGGTTTCTTCCAACTGTACCATTACGTTTTCAACGTTGAATGCCGGAACAATACCTGCTGATACTGCACTGTCATCCGATGGAGTTAAAATAATAGTTGGTTGTTTTTCGGGAACATAAAGGAATTCGTCCATCGGTAAGCGTGAGTAATTAACCGATTGACCGGTTTTCATAATCAATTTACCGTTGTAAATTCCGTATGCGTTTGTATTCTCAAAACCTGCAAAACCTGTTGGTAATGCATCGCCAGCCTGAACCGGATAAGACAATAAAGGTAATAAACCTTCTTCGCCTGTTTTTTGAAGATACAACGCGAAACCGATGGCGGTTGCTACGAATAAATCCGTTTTACCTACCAACATTTCAATAACAGATGCTAAACTCAAATCCTTTGTGAAAAGGAATGAAAGTTTATTGATACCGTCGGTAATTTCCGAAACGGCTTTCAGTTTGGCGCGTTGTGGAACTATGCCGTTGGCACCATAAAAAGCGATGCCTTTGTCGAACTGTTTACGACGGTTGTCGAAATTTTTTGTTACGTTTTTCATTTTTGATTTTGAATTTTACGTGTTTAATAATTAAATAACTGCCTGTCCGTTCGAACTACGTTGTTTCGAACCCTGTACGCTTGATCCCGATGGTGCCGGTTTCCAAACTTGATTACCGATCATGTGAACATCCGAAGATGATCCGATGGAATTTACACCAATCATTCCGGGTAAATCTATAGCTTTGGTAAAACGATATGCACCAATAGCCAAAATAGCTGAAGATGCATCTTCTACCATGCTGTTACCTTTTACTAATTCCGGTAAAATAATACCGGCTGCAATCATACCGTAATCTACCATTTCGGCGTTTTTGTTACGGCCAGTTGTGGTATCGGGTTCACCCTCTACCAATGTTTCAACGATAGTTGCTGCCGCACCTGTTAGAGCTATTACAGCCGAACGGGTTAAGATTGCTTTAACGTTGATTTTTCCAATCCTGAATTTTTTCTTTGCCATTGTTTTTGACTTTGAATTTTGTTAATACTTTTTACTTCGCACGTCCAATTTTTGCAACCTGTTTTTTCAGAGAAACAATTTGTGCTTTTTCGCGAGCGATTTCAGCATTTTTTTTGTCCACATCTTTACAACGTTGGATGTAATTTTTGAGCGTTTGCGCCGATGCCGATGCTTTCGGTCTTTTCGGATACTTTACGAGCTTTTTTGTAGCCATTTTAGTAATTTGTTTGTTTGTTAATAATAAAAAATTGTTTATATTTTGTCAATGGGGCATGCCCCGTTGTCAGAGTTTATTTTTTTTGTGTGCTTTTGTAAAGCGTATATGCTAATACTGCCCCACCTACATACAGAATGGTATTATCCATACCGGCGCTTTGTGTTGCTCCACCTCCCCATCCTATGCCGTTCGGGTCGGGTAATGCTCCATTAACATCCGATTCAGAAGGAATAATTTTGTTAATATTAAAATCGGCGGGTAATATTTTCAACGATACCAACAATTGTATTATTAATGGGGCTGCTGATATTATTATACCTAAAATTGCAGTAAAACCGATAATACCTATTCCAGCCACACCATCTTTGTTTAAAAAATCGTACACCACATTTTCGACGGGCTTTTTGAATTTTGCTTTTACGCCATCGCGTACAATAGATTGACCCCAAGCGTAAGACTTTCCGGCTGCTTTGCACATACTTTGCAAAGTTTCAATTTGCTTTTTTTGTTTCGTTGCTACGCGAGCATTAATTTTATATCCTTTGGGGATAAAAACATACATCAGCGTTGGCGCTGCGTCGAATATTTGAGTTTCAATAATTCCTGCCATAATATTTTAAAATTTATCGTAATAAGAATAAGGCACTTAACGCACCTAATATTAAACCTGTGTTTGATTTTTGCGGTGTGTCTTCGCCATCATTACCGTTATTGTCATCATCGCGATCCAGTTCAACATCTTTATCTTTATCATTATTTACTTCCGGTTCAAAAGGATTTTCAACGTTTTTAATCATTTGAGTTGCAAAATCAATAACACCATCGTTAATTACATAAAACCAAATATCTATTACATTTTCGAGGTTCGCCGTATTGTCGCGTATCAATTGCGGTAAGTTGCGATTTTCGTACCCTTTCGGCATTGTAAGTTTACCACTTTCAATTTTTGTTTTTAATTGCGCTATTGGTCCAAAAGTGGCTTCAATATCTTTTCTACATTCGGCAAGGAATGCACTTTCAACCATTTTAGTTTCGTTGTAAATTGTTTTAATAAAAATACCTACGAATTTTTTCTTTTTCAATAATTCCGTCGAATTCTGAAAATTTGCTGTAATCTCATCATCGCTATAAAACCAAATAAAAAAATACATTGCGCTCCAGGCGTTCAATACTTCAATTAATCTTTTTCTTTTTGTGTCTGCACTTCTAAAATCAAGATCAAGCCATCCACTTACATTATTTTTTTTTTGCTCCAAAACAAGGCTTTGGAGTTTTGCAAGTAATTGATTATCGACGTTCGAAGTTGAAATTTGATTGTAATCAATGCTATCAAATTGAGCTTTAACGGTTTCGAACGGTTGAGTTAACGAACCTTGTTTACTTAAATAAGCAATACCCCATAAACCCTGCGAAACGCGGTAAGCGTCTAAATTATTTCGGGTTGCTGTGTATACCAATAATTTACTGATATTCAATTGTTCGCGGCTGTAGTCGTTTGGGTTTGCATTATACCCGGCTTGCAATCGTTCTAAAGATTGATCTATTATTAAAATTGCTTCGCGCGAAATAGGAATATTGGTTCCTAAATTACCAATCCGTTTTTTTGCTTTTTGTCCGGGATTAAATCCGGCTAAGTAGCTTATTTTAGTTCCACCGTTTGCCATATCGCATTTGTAATTATATTTTTTTTCGAACCCAAAAGGGCTGTTTAATTGTTGTTTTGCCACTGCATCTATTACAATTTCGCGGCTGCCATCGAATGCCACTACATATACATGCGTTGCTTCGCGCTGTGGGCTGTAACTTGCAAATCGGAATACATGCTTAATTCGTAAATAGCGAAGTATTACGGCCGTAAATAGGCTGTAGCTTTTGCAATCGCCTGTACCATCGTGTACCAATCGGGCGGGTGTGCGAACCATTTCGCCACTATTGCCGTCGCTGTCGGCTGCATAGTTTATATTGTCAACTAATTCTACTTTGACAGATTAAAACGAGAATGTTGTTTCTGTTTATATTGTGATAAAAAACAATGAAATTTAATTGAGGTTTATTTTGGTATATCACTTATATTTAGTATCTTAGCAGTGTAAATAATGAGAGATAAAATGATTAATTC
>CAMDNO010000093.1 GCA_945902955.1 Porphyromonas cangingivalis | reverse complement strand
CACCAGAGCGAGGGGGCTGTGCATTTACTAAAAATGTGCCTGCTGTAAAAAGCATAGCTGCTAAAAATAATTTGGTTTTCATAACGATTGATTTTAAATTGTAAAACTTATTTTTTTATGTTTGTATGTCTATTGACCTATCTAAATTTCGATAGTTTAAATTCAATTGCGTTTTTAACAATTATTTTTATTGTGTAAATTAACTTATAGAATGTGCTCCAATGCTTATCGACTGGGACTATATTTTATGGGCAGGTGTAATGCGTTTCCTATCTCCATTCTACTCCTGTTCTATTCCCATTTTAGTTCCATTTTAGGTAAATAGATAATTAATAATTTATTAATACTAATATAAAACATAGATAAAATATACCTCTATATATAAGTTTTATATATGTATTATATATGTATTGTATATGTATTATGTATGTATTATCATAAAAGGAAACTAAAATGAGACATGGATTAAACTTATACTATGCATACAGCGAAATAAAGTTATTTCATCTAACCTTCGCTTATGTAAGTGCATTTTTTACATCTATTTAATTCAAGGTTCAGTGTTTTTTTTAATAGCAGAGTATTTTCCCCTTCTACTCAAAGAGAAGGTTATGGTGAGTTAGGGAGTTTGGGATAGATAATCATTATCATTTTATAATGTTACAAAACAACGAATACAATCCCTTAAAAAACGCTAATAATTCAATTTCTTAGCGTTTTTTTACCCGAAAACTGTTTAAATGAATTAATTTTGTGGACTGAAAAAATATTCAACTATAAAAATAAAGTAATGAGTAAAATTGAGAAAATTTTTGCCCGCGAAGTATTAGACTCTCGTGGAAATCCAACTGTAGAAGTGGATGTATTGTTAGAATCAGGCATAGTAGGACGTGCTTCGGTACCATCAGGAGCTTCAACCGGCGAAAACGAAGCTATCGAACTCCGCGATGGCGACAAAGGTCGTTATCTAGGAAAAGGTGTTTTGAAAGCCGTAGCTAACGTAAACGACGTTATTGCCCCTGCCATTGTTGGATTCAGCGCTTTGGCTCAACGTGCAATCGACAAAACAATGATCGAGTTGGATGGTACAAAAACAAAATCGAAATTAGGTGCAAATGCTATTTTGGGCGTTTCGTTGGCTGTTGCCAAAGCTGCTGCCGAATACCTTGGCATGCCTTTGTACCGCTACATTGGTGGTACAAATGCTTTCACATTGCCTGTACCCATGATGAACATTATCAACGGTGGTTCGCACTCTGATGCCCCTATCGCTTTTCAAGAATTTATGATTCGTCCTATTGGCGCTTCTTCATTCCGCGAAGGATTACGCATGGGTGCCGAAGTTTTTCACTCGTTGAAAAAAGTTTTACACGACCGTAATTTAAGTACAGCTGTAGGCGACGAAGGTGGCTTTGCTCCTAACCTTGCTGGTGGTACCGAAGATGCATTGGAATCAATCCTTACTGCTGTTAAAAATGCTGGTTACGTTCCCGGAAAAGACATTACCATTGGTTTGGATTGTGCTTCTTCCGAATTTTACAAAGATGGCATTTACGACTATTCTAAATTTGAAGGTCCAAATGGCAAAAAACGCAACTCTGCCGAACAAGCTGATTATTTGGCTGAATTAATTGCTAATTACCCTATCGATTCAATTGAAGATGGTATGGGCGAAAGCGATTGGGATGGTTGGAAATTATTGACCGAAAAGATTGGCGATAAATGTCAGTTGGTAGGCGACGATTTATTTGTAACAAATGTAGAATACCTCAAAAAAGGTATCGACATGGGCTGTGCAAATTCTATCCTTATCAAAGTAAACCAAATTGGTTCTCTTTCGGAAACATTAGACGCTATCGAAATGGCTCACCGCGCTGGTTACACTTCGGTAACATCGCACCGCTCGGGCGAAACCGAAGATGCTACTATTGCTGATATTGCCGTAGCTACAAACTCAGGTCAAATCAAAACCGGTTCACTTAGCCGCTCCGACCGTATGGCTAAATACAATCAATTGCTTCGCATTGAAGAAGAATTGGGTGAATTAGCTGTTTACGGATATAAAAAATAGTTTATAGTTTATAGTTTATAGCATTACAGATTGGAAATACCAATCTAAAAATCAAATGTAACAAAAAAAATCACAATGTGTTGAATTTGTGCAAATTAATGCATTCTATTGTTTCTATTGTGGTTTTTGTTACTTAAGAGTAAATTGTAAATAGTTTATTGTAAATAGTTTAGACTATCAATTTTTAAAAGCCATCTGATATTTTTCAGGTGGCTTTTTTATAAAAATCTGAGTAAATCAGTGAAATCAGTGGACAATCTCTTTCTCTTAAAAATATTTTGCGTATCCCGTTTATTACGGGATGTCCGTTACACTGCCATTTGCGGATAATCTCTTTTTTTCTTAAAAATATTTTGCGTAAATTTGCAGACATTCTCTTTCATAAAACAAAAATTCCGACAAAACGGAATGAACGTATCACTAACATCATTGTAATGACCAACGACATACTCATAGACGTACAACACGTATCCAAACGCTTCTGCAAAGACCTCAAGCGCTCCATGCGATACGGATTTATGGACGAGTTTTGGGTCGAAACACAAATATATAAACAACATCTGCCTTTTTATAGCATATCACAAATATAGACTAACAATGATAAAATATTTATATATATTCGGCACACTTTTCTTTACAGTATATGGCCAACTAATACTCAAATGGAGACTTGGTAAATTAAGTTTTGTTCTACCCGATAGCGGTATTACAGATAAATTTGTATCTTTGTTACGTTTAATCTTCGACCCCTTTATATTTTCAGGCTTCGTATCGGCATTTATAGCTTCGTTGTTTTGGATGGCAGCTATGACAAAGTTCCAGATTACCGAAGCTTATCCGTTTATGAGTTTGGCACCAGCTATTGTTTTTATACTTGGGGTCTGGCTACTTAACGAGACATTTACTTGGGGAAAAGTTCTGGGATTGGTATTGATAATGGTAGGGATAATGGTAACGGTGAAGTGGTAGAGAACCCCTAACCCCTAAAGGGGAAATATATTAGTATAGATTATTTTAAGTTAATTGTTTTATGATTAAGAATAATATAGACGAAGCTAACTCTTACTCCCCTTTAGGGGCTGGGGGTAAGTCTATTTTGCTTTCAATAGTTTCGCCAGTATATAGAGCCGAAAACATAGTGGAAGAACTTGTGAGGCAAGTGAAAGAGAGTGTTTCGACTATTACCGACAATTTTGAGATTATTTTAGTTAATGATGCTTCGCCTGATAATTCGTGGCATAAAATTGCCATCGAATGTGAAAAGGATATACGCGTAAAAGGCATTGATTTAAGCCGTAATTTTGGACAACATTATGCTATTACAGCAGGTCTCAGTTATGCTAAAGGCGATTGGGTGGTAGTGATGGACTGCGATTTACAGGACAGACCGGACGAAATACCAAATTTATACCGTAAGGCGCAAGAAGGATGGGAAATAGTATATGCACGTAGAATGGAACGTCAGGATGGTTTTTTCAAAAAACTTTCTTCAAAACTTTTTCACAAAGTCTACTCCTATTTAAGTGGAATTAATACAGATAGTTCTATTGCCAACTTTGGAATATTTCATCAAAAAGTGATTAGCGAGTATAATAGAATGAAAGAATCTGCCCGTTCGTTTCCATCTTTGGTACAGTTTCTTGGCTTTAAGCGTACAGCACTCGATGTAAAACATGCCGAACGTTTTGATGGTAAAACGACATATACCCTTTCAAAATTAATACGTTTAACCACCGATGTAATACTATCAAACAGTAATAAACCGTTAAAAATGACAGTAAAACTTGGTTTCTCCATTTCTATTCTATCTTTTATATTAGCTTTGTACAATATTTTTGCTCATTTTGCAGGTATTATTAAAGTAGAAGGTTTCACAACAACCGTTTTTTCTATCTGGTTTGTTGGTGGTTTAATGCTTTTTGTAATGGGTATAGTGGGCTTATACGTAGGTAAAATTTTTGATCAAGTTAAAGATAGGCAACTGTTTATAGTTTCTAAAGAAATAAATATCTGAAATGGAAATTACAAATTATGGAGTAACCCTCCGAAAATTAACAGAAGATAAATTAGAGATGATTCGCAATTGGCGTAATGACCAAAAAATTGTTCAATATATGGAGTATAAAGAATATATTACTCCTGAAATGCAAAAAAAATGGTTTGATAAAATTAACAACATTAATAATTTTTATTTCCTAATTGTAATTGATAATAAAGAAATTGGATTGATAAATATTAGAGATATTGATTACGGTTTGTTGGAAGGAGAAGGTGGAATTTATATTTATAATGAAGAATACCTAAATTCTGATATATCTTTTAGGTCAGTTCTGACATTATTTTCATTTTGCTTTGAAAATCTTAATCTAAATAAAATAAAAGCTCATATATTAAAATCGAATAAACGGGCAATTAAATATAATATTGCAATCGGCTATAAACTTATAGAAAGTAAAAGCAATAACTTAGTTGAAAATCAACTATATGAATTAACTAAAGACGACTTTTTAAACAAAAAAATTATAATAGAACAATTATTAAATTAAAGATTATGGAAATCAATGAATTCGTAGAAAAATTTGCAGCACAGTTCGATGAAACTGATGCATCGGTATTTACACCTGAAACTGAATTTAAAAAAGTAGAAGAGTGGTCATCATTTATGGCATTGTCAATTATTGCAATGGTTGATGAGAGTTATAAAGTTAAGATTAAAGGTGACGACATTAAAAGCTCGCTAACTATACAGGATTTGTTTGAAATCGTAAAATCAAGATAGTTATGGCATTTCTTGAAATTCAGAATGTAGAAATTGTTGGAATAGCTGCATGTGTACCAAAAACAATTGAAGAAAATATTTCTCTTGAGGTATTTCAAGAAGGAGAAGCAGAACGATTTATTTCAGGTACTGGAGTTGAACGTAGACGTGTTGCGGATCAAGAAACGACAACCTCTGACTTATGCTATCACGCTGCCGAAAAATTAATACAAGACTTAAATTGGTCAAAAAGTAATATCGACTGTTTGATTTTCGTTACTCAAACCCCTGATTATATTCTCCCTGCAACTGCATGTGTTTTACAACAGAGACTTGGTTTAAATGAAGAATGCTATGCAATAGACGTATCGCTCGGATGCTCTGGTTGGGTGTATGGGGCAAGTGTTATTGCAGCATTAATGCAAAACGGGAATTTCAAAAAAGGGCTATTACTTACTGGTGATACAATATTAAAACAATCTTCGAAACAGGACAAATCAGCATGGCCATTGTTTGGAGAAGCAGGAACAGCAACTGCTTTCAATTTCAATACCAATGTGAGCACATTAAAATTTCACTTAGCAACAGATGGTTCTGGATTTGGTGCTATTATTATTCCTGAGGGGGGATATAGAAATCAATTTTCTGAAAAATCATTATTAAATGAAGAAATTGAATCAGGGATAACTCGAAATAAAACTCAATTAATTCTAAACGGTATGGATGTATTTTCGTTTGGAATAAACAAAGCACCTGAAACAATAGAAAAGCTATGTCAACACTTTAGCATTGATAAAGAAACTGTTGATTATTTTGTTTTTCATCAAGCTAATTTATTTATGAATGAAAAAATTCGTAAGAAATTAAAGCTTCCAGCCGAAAAAGTGCCTTATTCACTCAAAAACTTTGGGAACACAAGTTCTGCCACTATTGTGCTTACAATTATTACACAATTAGCAGATAAAATTAAAGATGGAACTCACAGTTTCATTGCCTGTGGGTTTGGAGTAGGTTTATCATGGGGTAGCATTAATTTTGAAACTAAAAACTTAGTTTGTTCAGATTTAATTGAAATTTAAGAAATGATGAATACATACAATCCATTTTCGATTGAAGGAAAAACTATTTTTGTAACGGGTGCTTCGTCAGGTATTGGTAAAGCTATAGCAATTGAGTGTTCAAAAATGGGTGCAAAACTGGTTATTACTGGAAGGGATTCTGAGAAACTAAATAATACTTTCAAAATTTTAGAAGGTGAAGATCATAAGCTAATAGTAGCTGATTTGCTAAATGATAATGATATAGAAAAGTTAATCAATGAATTACCTACTCTAAACGGAATTGTGCATTGTGCTGGTTTTACAAAACCGGTTCCTTTTCAGTTTGTGAATGAATTAGATTTAACTTTAATAATGAAAGTGAACTTTTTTTCACCAACCTTGATAACTCAACGTTTATTAAAGTCAAAAAAAATTTCAAAAGGAGCATCCATAGTTTTTATATCTTCTATATCTGGTGTATTATGTTCATACATTGCAGGTGGTATGTATTCTGCATCAAAAGGTGCAATTAATGGATTAGTAAAAAATTTGGCTATTGAATTTGGAACAAAAAACATTCGAGTAAATTCAGTTTGTCCAGGTATGATTAATACAGAAATTTTAAGTTCTGGCCAAGTTACTAAAGAACAACTTGAAGAAGATATGAAAAAATATCCATTAAAAAGATATGGTGAACCCGAAGAGGTGGCTCATGCAGTAATCTATTTATTGTCGGGTGCATCAAGTTGGGTTACAGGTACTAATATTATTATTGATGGTGGTTATACAGCCTTGTAATTTAAAAAGTATATGAAAGCATACATAAAAGCAATAAGTTATTATTTGCCTGAGATAATTCAAACAAATGAAGATTTAGTAAAAGAATTCCCTGAATGGTCGGCAGAAAAGGTTGCAAAAAAATTAGGGATATCTCAAAGACATTTGTCTTCAGAGACTGAAACATCAGGTGATTTAGCCTATAAAGCAGCTAAGAAATTAATAAGTGACAATAATATCGACCCTGTATCAATCGATTTTATTATGCTTTGCACACAAAGTCCAGATTATTTTCTCCCAACAACAGCATGTATCTTGCAAAACAAGTTGGGTGTTTCAAAAGATTCAGGAGCATTAGATTTTAATTTGGGTTGTAGTGGTTACATTTATGGGCTTTCGTTGGCAAAAGGGTTAATTGCTTCAGGAACAGCTAAAAACATCTTATTAATTACGGCTGAAACTTACTCTAAATTCATTCATCCTAAAGATAAAATTAACAGAACAATATTTGGTGATGCTGCAAGTGCTACACTAATTTCGACCGAAGGGTTTGCCGAAATTTTGAATTTCAAATTAGGAACAGATGGTAGTGGAGCTGAACAATTAATTGTAAAATCAGGTGGAATGCGGAATCCAAACCGAACAAATAATATTGTTTACGACGAGGCAAACAACCCATTTTCAGATGATTATTTATTTATGAATGGGTCCGAAATTTTTAATTTCACATTGGATGTTGTACCCGAAATGATTTCAAAAGTACTTGTTTCTAACAATTTAAAAAGTACTGATATTGACCATTATGTATTTCATCAAGCCAATATGTATATGCTCAACCTATTAAGAAAAAAACTGGAAATTGATGCTGAAAAATTTATTATTTATATGGATAAAGTTGGTAATACTGTTTCATCTACTATTCCAATAGCATTAGCAGAATCAATTGAGAATTTAAATGGGAATGTTTTATTAGCAGGTTTTGGTGTTGGGTTATCATGGGGAAGTGTTGTGATATCGATAAATAAAACTCGGATATAGTTTTTCTTCCTAAAATTAATTTTAATATCCTTTTCTTTATATTTTATTTTTAAAACTATGAGTCACATCAATAAACCCAACCACATAGGTAAAGAATCTGACCTTTTAGTAAAAGCTTTGTAAAAAATGTTATTTCAAATATGAATATCTCATCAAAAATTTATTTCCCCAACCTTAATGGGCTTCGATTTATTGCCGCATTTATGGTGATTATTCATCATTTGGAGCAGGTGCTATATGTTTTTGGCCACGATAACAATTGGAAAAATCCTATCATTCTTTCAATTGGAGGATTAGGTGTTGAACTTTTTTTTGTTTTGAGTGGCTTTTTAATTACTTATTTGCTTTTAACAGAAGAGAAAAATACCAAACAGATATCTATCAAAGACTTTTATATTCGCCGAGTACTTAGGATATGGCCTTTGTATTACTTTTTAGTTGTTTTGGCTTTCTTTGTTTTTCCACATATTAATGAATTTCAAATACCTACTTACAGTGAGCAATTGGCATCTCATTATTGGCAAGCACTAATTCTTTTTGTTTTGTTTTTGCCTAATTTAGTGTTATCTGGTTATGGTTTAGTGGTTCCTTATGCTTCGCAAGCTTGGTCGGTTGGAGTTGAGGAACAGTTTTATTTAATATGGCCAATATTAATGAAGTTTTTCAAGAATAAATTGAATGTTTTGTTATCAGTTATTCTGCTTTACCTCCTAATGAAGTTTTTAGGCTTTAGGTTTATCGAGCGTTTCTTGTTTTGGAATCATTGGCTAGATCTGTTTAATTCTTTTTGGTTTAGTTTTAAAATTGATTGTATGGCTATAGGAGGTGTATTTTCTTATATATTATTTAGCAAACATAAAATTTTGAACGTATTGTTTTATAAATATGTTTTTGCTTTGTCATTATTAACCGTAGTTATATTAATAAGTTTTTCTGTTGTAATTCCATACATCCAACAAGAAGTTTATGCTGTATTTTTTGGTATTATCATTTTAAATCTGGCTACAAATAATAATGGTGGATTAATACTTGAGAATAAAATTTTTAATTATTTGGGTAAGATTTCTTATGGACTTTATATGTATCATGTTATTGCTATAGTTATTTGTATTCAGTTATTTAATTTTTTTGGCATATTGAATTATCATATTTTTCTATTAATATCGTGTTTGTCAGTTACCATTTTATTAGCAAGTATATCTTATAAATTTATAGAAAAACGTTTTATTAGTTTGAAAACAAAATACTCCAAAGTAATTAGTGGAGATAATGCAAAATAAATCTATGATACCATTCAATAAACCCTACCTCACAGGTAAAGAAACGCACTATATATACGAAGCTGTAAATAGCGGAAAAATATCCGGCAATGGTATGTTTACCCAAAAGTGCCAACAGTTTTTTGAGCAACGTTATGGATTTAAGAAATGTTTGCTAACCACTTCGTGTACCGATGCGCTGGAGATGGCAGCCATTTTGTGTAATATTCAGCAGGGCGATGAAGTGATTATTCCAAGTTACACTTTTGTGTCTACCGCATTGGCTTTTGTGCGCCAGGGAGCAAAAATTGTGTTTGCTGATAGTATGAGTAATCATCCAAATATTGATGCCGACAAGATTGAAACATTAATAACAATTCGTACCAAAGTAATTGTACCTGTACATTATGCCGGAATGGCGTGCGATATGGATAAAATAATGGCTTTGGCTGATAAATACAATCTTATAATTGTAGAGGACGCAGCTCAAGCAATCGATTCATATTATATGGCAGGTGATGGGTCTTGTACCCCTTTAGGGGCTATTGGTCATCTTTCGGCATTTTCGTTTCACGAAACAAAAAACATAATCTCTGGTGAGGGTGGGATGTTGGCTATAAACGATGAACGTTTTATACATCGAGCTGAAATTATTTGGGAAAAAGGGACTAACCGAGCCGAATTTTTCCGTGGCGAAGTGAATAAATACGGTTGGGTGGATACCGGCTCGTCGTTTTTACCTTCCGAAGTAATTGCGGCTTTTCTGTGGGCACAAATTGAAAATTTAGATGATATTCAGAACCGTCGTAAACAGTTGTGGCAGATGTATTACGAAGGATTAAAACCTTATGCAAATAAAGGCTATTTTAAATTACCAGAACTGCCCAAATATGCCACCAACAATGCCCACATGTTTTACTTGGTGTGCAATTCGTTGGAAGATAGAACCAAACTAATTGCACTATTAAAAGCAAATGACATTTTAGCCGTATTCCATTACCTCAGTTTGCATAGCAGTGATTATTATACACTTAAACATGATGGACGAGAATTGCCAAACAGTGATTTTTTTACCAATTGCTTGGTAAGGTTACCCTTGTTTTATGAATTAAAAGAAGAAGATATAGTCAAAATAATAAGCATAATCAACGAATTTTCAAAAGACAATCTGCATAATAGCTATCAGGGCTGAGCTATCCAAATTATTAAGAGACTTCAGTTGAACTTCATTCCTCTGATAATCTCTTTTTTTTAATCTGTGCAAATAAGTGTAAACTGAGGACGATCTTTCACTCTTAATAATATTTTGTTTAAATTAGCAGACAATTTCTTTCTTAAAAAACAATCTGTGTTAATTTGCGTAATCTGTGGACAATCTCTTTCTTAATCAATAATCTGTATAATATGCACAACGACTTATTAATAGCCCTACAACACGTATCCAAGTGCTTCTGCAAAGACCTCAAGCGCTCCATGCGATACGGATTTATGGAAAAGAGTTTTTGTCCACTGATTACACTGATTTTCACAGATAAGATAGAATAAAAATAATCTGTGTTAATTTATTTTTCTAATCTGTGGACAAAATCTCTTTTAATCCCGTTATTATGGGATGTCCGTTACACTGCCATTTGCCAACAATCTCTTTTTTTCTTAAAAATATTTTGCGTAAATTTGCAGACATTCTCTTTCATAAAACAAAAATTCCGACAAAACGGAATGAACGTATCACTAACATCATTGTAATGACCAACGACATATTCATAGACGTACAACCCGTATCCAAACGCTTCTGCAAAGACCTCAAGCGCTCCATGCGATACGGATTTAAACCATTAATGAGTAAACTGACTTGCTAAAATTTCATATCTTTGCAAATAAAACCAAAGCATAAATGCAAATCCATTTCAATATAGAAAAATTTCTCTCTAAACGATTGATTGAAAGCGATCGATTAGAGTTTAAACGTGGTTGGAATCCAAATGCCATTTACCGTAGTATATGTGCATTTGCCAACGACTTCGACAATATTGGAGGTGGATACATACTAATTGGAGTTGAAGAAGAAAATGGTATTGCCAAACGACCGGTTATTGGCTTAAATGTTGAGGAAATTGATAAAATTCAACGGGAAATGATTGGATTTAATAATCTTATTAAACCATATTATGCACCCAAATTATACCTCGAAGAAGTAGATGGAAAAACCATCATTATACTCTGGATACCTGGAGGAAATAGCAGACCTTACGAAGTACCCGAAAATATACAAGCCAAAGATAAACGATATTATTACTACATTCGTAGATATTCGAACACTGTAAACCCCAGCATAGAAGAGCGACAAGAGCTAATAAGTTTAGCAAATCAAATTCCGTTCGACGATAGAGCCAATACCGCTGCAACATTGAATGATATTTCGTTGATACTTGTGCGCGATCATTTAATTAAAGCAAAAAGTAAACTTGCTGATACCGTTGAAACTGCTGATAGAAAAGAAATATTTCATGCATTAGACCTGTTGAGTGGACCCGACGAATTGTTATTTCCTAAAAATATCGCCTTGTTGATGTTTTGTTTCAATCCCGAAAAATTTTTCCCTCGTTCGCATATCGAATGGGTAGAGTTTCCTAAAGGAGTAGAAAATACAGCTTTTTTCGAAAGACCCAAAATTACAGGCTCTATACAGCAGCAGGTAGAACAAGCATTAAGCTATTTCAAAACCTACTTGCTTAAAGAAAAAATAACCAAAATAAGTGGGCAAGCCGAAGCACTCCGTGTATGGAACTATCCCTATATTGCTATCGAAGAAGCGATTGTAAATGCCGTTTATCACAAAAACTATCAGGTTAGAGAACCAATTGAAATACGAATACTGCCCGACAAAATTGAAATTATCAACTATGGAGGACCAGACAGATCAGTAAAAATAGAAGATATTAAAAGGGGAGTAATCCGATCCAGAAGATACAGAAATAGTAGAATTGGTGATTTTTTTAAGGAGATTGATTTGTGCGAAGCTAAAGGAACAGGCATTCCTACCATTATTCAACAGATGAAAAACAACAATTCGCCACTTCCAATTTTTGAAACCGATGACGATAGAACATTTTTTATTACTACACTGCCTATTAATGAATTGTTTTTAAATGATGAACAAGAGGAGGTGATAGAAAATGACACTTTAAATGACCCTTTAAATGACCCTATAAATGACCCTATAAATGACCCTATAAATGACCCTATAAATGATCGTCAAAATAAAATATTGGGCTTAATTTATAATGATATATATATAACTAAAGAGTTAATTGCAGATAAGTTGAAAATAAGTATTGAGACCGTTAAAAGAGATATGCGAAAACTAAAACAAACTGGCATCATCACTCGCATTGGCCCCAACAAAGGTGGCTACTGGAAAATAAATTCGTAAAATTCTTATTAAAAATTCGAATAATTCGTATGAATGAAATATTAATTGACGTACAACACGTATCCAAGCGCTTCTGCAAAGACCTCAAGCGCTCCATGCGATATGGAATTTTAACTATTACAATAAACATAGCATTCTAAAATATCAAACTATTATATTAATTTAGCGCTCTGAAAATTGAGAATGCAGTTATCATGGATATCGATAAAATCAAAAATATTATTAACCAAGGCGAAAGCGACATACTTGAATTCAAATCTTCTTTTTCGAAAGAAGTGATTGAAAGTATTGTGGCGTTTTCGAATACCAAAGGTGGTAAGATAATTATTGGTTGCAGCAACAGTAAAAATATTATCGGAACAACTGTAGCCGAAGAAAGCATTCAAAAATGGCAAAACGAAGTAAAACAAAACACCGAACCCGCAGTATTCCCTACGTTCGATGCCGTAGAAATTGAAGATAAAACAATTGTTGTTGTTTCTGTTGATGAATTTCCATTAAAACCTATTACATTTAAAAACAGATATTTCAGTCGAAAAAAAAACTCGAATCATCTGATGACCGCTAACGAAATTGTCGAATTACGATATACAAGCCTTAACTATTCTTTCGATGCATTCCCTGTAAAAACCTCTTATAGTCAGTTAGATAACAATGCTTTATCTTTTTTCAAAAAACGAATATCCGAAACGGGGCGTTTTGTGTCAAATGGCGATTTGATAGTCGATTTTGAAAAATTAGGGCTGATAATCGATGGAAATCTAACTCGAGCAGCCCAACTTTTATTTGGAACACACCATACCTGCATACATATCGGACGATTTAAATCAGCCGATACAATTATCGACGATTTGGTAATTCGGAGCCCACTTATACTTGCTGTGGAAGAAACCATGAATTTTATTAAACGAAATATCACTCTGAGTTACAGCTTTACAGGCGAACTTAAACGTGTAGAGCGTTGGCAATTTCCATTGCAGGCAGTCAGAGAGTTGATACTTAACGCCGTGGTGCATAAAGATTATACTAATCCCACTGATGTAATTATAAAAATTTTTGATTCAAGTATCGAAATATCCAACCCTGGTAGATTGATGAGTGGACTAACTATAAATGATTTATTAACAGATACATACCAAGCTCGACATAGAAATAAATTACTTGCCGAAATATTCTACCTCACTGGAGATATCGAAAAATACGGTACCGGCTTTATTCGTTTACGTAAATGGATGACCGAATACCCCGAATTGAATTATCAATTTGCAGATTTGAATGATTTCTTACGCAGTACACTTTCGATTAATGAAGCTGTTTTAAGTAAAAATAATTCAGATAATGAACCAGAATACATGTTAGACAATGACACAGCAAATAACTTGATTCCTAAATTTCTTAATGCTACCGATAATGTTACAGAAAACTATACAGAAAACTATACAGAAAACTATACAGAAAACTATACAGAAAATGCAATACTAAAAGCGTTTAATAATAATCCAAAAATTACGATTAGTGAATTGTCCAAGCTAATTCAAATAACAGAAATTGGGATAAAATGGAATATTAAGAAGCTCAAACAAAAAGGACTCCTCACCCGCATTGGCCCCGACAAAGGTGGCTATTGGAAAGTGAATAACACGAATTAAAAATCGAATTAAAACGAATTACACAAATTAAGATGGCAGATATTTTATACAAGGATGAAAGTTACAAAATTATAGGTGCTTGCATGAAAGTGCATTCTGAACTTGGGTCAGGTTTTCTTGAGTCTGTATATCAGGAAGCACTTGAAAAACAATTTATAAAAGATGCCATTCCTTATATTCGTGAAAAGTTGTTGAAAATTCAATTCGATGGAGAAAATCTGAAAAAAACATTTAAAGCAGATTTTGTATGTTACGACAAAATAATTGTTGAACTTAAAGCAGCGGTATTTTTACATAACGACAACATAAAACAAACAGCCAATTATTTAAACGTCACTAAATTTCAATTAGGAATTTTAGTCAATTTCGGCGAAAAAAGCCTTAATTATAAACGTGTTATAAACGCTAATTATAAATCCTAATAAAACACTAATTTAAAACGAATTAAAACGCAATAAACTTAGTATCTTTGCACACTCAAAAATTCGAGAAATTCGTTTTTAAAATTCGAGAAATTCGCACATGAAAGATGATATACTAATTGACGTACAACACGTATCCAAGCGCTTCTGCAAAGACCTCAAACGCTCCATGCGATACGGATTTATGGACTCTCTCCGCGCTATTGGCGGGCAAGATGCCACAGTAACCCGATTATGAGAGTATTAATTGAAATTTAAATAACTGAAAGCAACCAAACATATAAGTTTCTAGTATGTCAAAAAAAGAAACACTTAACATAAAAGGTACTGAGATTGTTTTCTTTAAAAAGGAAATGGATGACTTTATTTCACTTACAGATATTGCAAAAGTAAGAGATGTTGATAATCCATCACAGATAATTAGCTTGTGGTTAAGAACTTACAATACCATTGAATATTTAGGTTTGTGGGAAATGTTAAACAACATCGATTTTAAACCCCACATATATGAGGGGTTTAAAAATGAATCGGCAAAACCACATTTTTGGATGTCGGCACAGAAATGGATTAACGAAACAAATGCAATAGGACTCATTTCAAAATCAGGAAGATACGGTGGTGGAACATTTGCACATTCGGATATTGCATTCAAATTTGCGGCATGGATTTCGGCAGAGTTTGAGCTTTATCTTGTTTCTGAATTTAAACGATTGAAAGCCGAAGAGCAAAAATTAATAGGTTGGAGTGCCAAACGTGAGTTAGCAAAAATAAATTATCGAATTCATACCGATGCAATTAGAAATAATTTAATTCCATTAACCCTTACACCACTGCAAATTTCTCATATTTATGCTAATGAAGCCGATGTGCTTAATGTGGCACTCTTTGGAATGACTGCAAAAGAATGGCGCGATAACAACCCAACATTAAAGGGCAATATCCGCGATTATGCATCAATAAATGAATTAATTTGTTTGTCAAATATGGAGAGTATTAATGCTTTACTTATTAGCGATGAAGTTCCACAAACCGAAAGACTCAAAAAACTCAATCAGATAGCAATTCAACAGATTAAAATTTTATCGGTAATTGAGAACAAGAAATATTTAAAATAAAGACTAATAAAACACTAATTTAAAACGAATTAAATACGAATTAAACGAATTAAGACGCAATAAACTTACTATCTTTGCACACTCAAAATTCGTAAAAATTAGCTACGCTGACCGTTGGTTCGTTTTAAAATTCGAGAAATTCGCACATGAAAGATGATATATTAATTGACGTACAACACGTATCCAAGCGTTTCTGCAAAGACCTCAATCGCTCCATGCGATATGGATTTATGGACTCTCTCCGCGCCATTGGCGGGCAAGATGCCACAGTAACCGACCTGCGCAAAGACGAGTTTTGGGCAGTAAAGGACGTAAGCTTCCAACTACGCCGGGGCGAATGCCTGGGCCTGATAGGCCACAACGGTGCAGGAAAATGGCTATTTTAAATTGATTGTGAACAAACAATTTCGAATTGGACAATCACCGAATGTCCAATTGTACATACTATAATACTTTGATAAAATGGCCTCATCTGAAGGAGAAATTATAATTTATAAATCCGAAGAAAAATCCGAATTCCAATTGCCTGTACGCGTTGAAAATGAAACTGTTTGGTTGAATAGAAATCAAATGGCTTTACTTTTCGATAGAGATGTGAAAACAATTGGTAAGCATATTTCAAATGCATTGAAAGAAGAACTACGCTCTTTTTCAGTTGTCGCAAATTTTGCGACAACTGCTTTAGATGGTAAAATATATCAAGTTGAACACTTTAACCTTGATATGATTATATCCGTAGGATATCGTGTAAAATCAGATAGAGGTGTTCAATTTCGTATTTGGGCAACACGCGTTCTTAAAAGTTACATGTTAAACGGATATGTGTCAAATCATAGAATAATA
>CAMDNO010000092.1 GCA_945902955.1 Porphyromonas cangingivalis | reverse complement strand
ATCTGTTAATTGGTTCATCTGTTAATTGGTTCATCTGTTAATTGGTTCATCTGTTAATTGGTTCATCTGTTAATTGGTTCATCTGTTAATTAGTTCATCGGTTAATTTGTTCATCTGTTAATTGGTTGATACTGCGTCTTCTCTTTCTTTAACTCCCCTTTAGGGGGTTTGGGGGCAGATTGGTTAATACTGCGTCTTCTCTTTCTTGCCCCCCTCTCCTCAAGGAGCCCCGATAGCTATCGGGGGCTGGGGGTGAGGTGGAGATTTGCTGGGGGTGAGGTGGTGAGCAACTGGGGATGACATCAAGAGCTACTTGGCGTGTCCTCAAGAGGAATCTTTTTAGCTCCCCCTTTAGAGCCTGTCTGTCCACTGACGGAGGGTTGGGGAGCCGGTTTCCTTTTGGTTTTCAGAGCCGCCATTACCAACCCACCCGTAAACACACTAAAGCCCAGCGACGTAGGTTGTGCCCATTGCCCTTGAAGCAAGTTAAGTAAGCCATAACTCATCAACATCCAGGGCAGTGCATCGCCTTTGGCTATTTTTGTGTATGATGCCTGTATTAATTGAAACGACAAAATAACGCGAACAAGAATTAATCCTAAACCCAATACAAAACCTGTTTCGCCAATTATCCTGCCCCATTCGCCTTCGGCAATTAAAAAGTCCGTTCTACCTGTCATGATTTTAGCCCCTGCATTGGTGCCCATGCCCAAGCCCTGCCCCCAAAAGTTGGGGGTATCGCGGATGGCACCATACATACCGCCCAGAAACCGATCCACCAAGGTGCCCTTCAATCCCCCCTCGGCAGATCCTGCTTGTTCGAAGCGTGATGTAAAGGCATCAAAGCCTGTATTGAACAACGAAAACTGCATAATAAGAAGGCCTACCACCGCCACACCTATCAAGGCAAACACTATACTCCAAAAATAGTTGGGCTTACGAGCAGTGGCTGCCAATAAAAAGCCAACAGAAACCAATAATCCAAAAAATAACGAACGGCTTATAGAAAACGACATGGCTGCTATAACCGAAGCGGTAACTATAATTAAGGTTGATTGCTTAATGCGCTTGGCATGCAGCCAAAAATAAAAAAGATAAGCTCCTACTAATCCCCAAAAAGCAGAATTACCAGAGGTAAACGAAAACACACCCGGCGGTCGCATATAGCCATTGGCACCCGCAAAACCTGCCCCCTCGAGGCTGCCGCGTAACCCACGGTTTACCCAGGCATACTGCGGGCTATAAAACTGTAAGCCAATAAGCACAGCCATAAAGGGTGCCATAAGGAGGAGCACTTTACCTACTTGCAGCACATCGTCGTGATTAAATACCCTGCCTATTACAAATATCAGAGGGAAATGGAGTAGCATAATGCGTATCCCAAAGGTGGCAACTACCATATTGCCATGCCCAAAGAAAAAGGCGGTAAAAAAACTAATTACTGATATAATCGCTGCCGCTACAAAATACGGATTGTTGATAAAAATATTATGCTTTGCCGCTTTTATTAATATATACAAAGCCACTGGGTCGCGCACGATTAACAACACATCCGACAATCCGGGTAAAATCCACTTGCGTAACGCACCCTCAAAAATGAGCAAAATAAAGTACAGCCAGATTAATTTCTTCATCTGTGCAAAGTCGGTAACGCGAGTAGTAAGAATATCTTTATTCAGTTTGGCTGTGTTTGTCATGTTTTTTAATATAAACCTAATCTTTTGCTATTTAATTATATTGTGGTAAAGATTGTATGGTTACCACCATCCCGTAGAGACGCGGCATGCCACGTCTCAGTATCCACCCGCGTTTGATTCATTTATCGAGACGCGGCATGCCACGTCTCTACAATCCCATTCATTCATCGAGACGCGGCATGCCACGTCTCTACGTGTTCAACAATTGTACGTCCATACCCTTCCCAGGTGTATTTGGCAGCATGGAGGCGGGCATTTTCGCCCATGGTCGGTATGGCATCGCGATGTTGGGCGAACCATTCAATTTTTTCGGCTATTGCCTGCGGCGAACGGATAGGCACTAAGAAACCTGTTTCGCCCTCTATTACCAAATCTTCGCCTCCGGTATTGGGCGTAATAATGATGGGCAGGCCCTGACTCATAGCTTCTTGCATGACCAATGCTCTGCCCTCTACTATCGAAGGCAAGCAAAACACATCACAATTGCGCATCAATTCCAATACCTCGTGGTGCGGCCGCCCGGGCTCGTAGCGAAAGTGGGCATATTCGCTGCGGTAAAAGCTTATATCCTCTTGTAATGAACCCATTACAATTAATTCAACATTCGGGTTATTCAAAAGTTTAAATGCTTCAAACAAATCAGCCAATCCCTTTCGCTGCGACATAGATCCTACAAACAATACTTTTAATTTGTTACTTGTATTATATTCTTTTTTGTAATTCGATGTTTGTAGTGAATTTAAGGGTGTACCAAATGGCGAAAGTATAATCTTTTTATTCTTTACCCATTCGGGCAAAGAATTTATTACAAAATGGCTTGGGCAAACTACATAATCGGCTAACTCCAATTCTTTTACTTTGTTGTTAAGCTTCTCTGGTGAATCACTTACACCTCCACCCATGGTTTTTTTCCAGTTAGGATAACGCTCAACCTCTTCGCTCAACAATTTTCGTCCGTACTCCCAATAGGCTATGGGCAAATCGTAAATGCAAGGCATACCCTTCAGTTTAGCTTGGGTAAACGATTGCAACGCTCCATCTTCGTAGGCATATATACCAACTTGTTCGATACCTGTTTTAAGCCTCTTTATTCGCTTGGCTACAAAAGCATCATGCTTCCGATACACATTATCGACACAAAAAATACCCGATTCATGCTTTAGTAATTTATATAATTTGAATCTGGCTGATAGCATTCTACCAAATTCAAAATAGGGAAATATATTTGTATAGGGCTGTAATGAAGTATCATAACTTCTTCGGTTAAGTTCCGAAAATAAACCTAATCGTGCAATTTTTCCCAACAGACCTCTCTCAAAGGTAGCTATAGAAGTATCAAACTCAAGCAAAAGCTTATCATTTAATAATGTTTTGGCTAATGCTCGAAAAAAAGTGTTGCCTGTGGGATGTGAGAGAATTATTTTCATGGCTGATCTATTTAGAATTCAATTAAAATCAAATATTTAGTTAAAAAATTAAACCTGTTTGTTATTTACAAGTTTTCTACTCCCAATTATCCAACTAAAATAGTTATTAATTAAATAAATTGATAGCAATACCAAACTCCATACAAAAATTTGTTCGATAACTTTATAAGCAATAAATGAGGGTATTATCGAACGTATATAGTTGGCAGATAAGGTGATAAACAAAAAATGCGTTGCCATTATTATCAAAGTGTTTTTACCTAAATAAGTCAAAAAATTTAAAACGCTTAGAAACATATTACTTTTAAAAACTTTTTCGATAAAAATTGAAAGATAAAAAATAAAAAAAATCCCTATGAATGCTGCAAAATAGTATTGTAAATACGAATTCAAAGAGTATTCTATTAAATTTATCTGCCTACGAACGAGTAATGAAAATAAAACTGTTACAATAAAAAAAACAAAAACCAATATTGTAACATATTTTAAGTTTATTTTTTCGTAAATTGTTTTCAACTGATTCTTTGAGAAAAATCCAAAAGCAAAAAAGCAGGTAGCACTAAATAGGCTTAATAATGAATAAGGAGGTTCAATATATTTAATTAGCACAAAAGGTAAAATTGATAATACAAGAAATATAATAATCAGAATTTTAGCTTGTTTGATTTTAAGAATAAAATAGAATAAAATTCCGGATAGAAATAAGATTGGTAAAAACCAAAGTGCCCCCAGACTCCCGGTACTTAGAAATGCTTTAATATTCAAAAGAAACGTTTCGAAAAATCCGGATGACCGAGGTAATAAGAATGAATTTGCAAGTAAAATCATAAATGCAAAATTATAATAGGGTAGTATTAATTGCTTAAATCGACTTATAAACAATACATTTAATGTATTATACTTTAGCTCGTTGTAGCAATAACCAGATATAAAGAAAAAAAATGGCATGTGAAAAGAATAAATCCAATTGCCAATGGTAGATTGCATATTTAAACAATGTCCAATAACGACCAAAATAATGCCGATTCCTTTTGAAATATCTATATACTGTATTCTATTCATATTCAAATTTTATAAAGAATAAAAATAACTTGCAAATAAAGAAATATAAAAATTATGAATATTTGATTTTTATTACTCGAGATAATTAGATGATTTTGATATTGTAAATTAATCGAAATAATATTAATTTTTACGATATAAAATTATTAATCTCTTCAACATCGACTTTGAATTGAAAATCAATTGATTATAATTTGAAATAAAAAATCCAAATTTATTCATATAAATCCATACCATGAATTTTACTTTTCTACTATCCGAAAGTTCTAAAATTTTTTTTAACAATTCCTCCTTTTCAGCTCGATTATAATTGTCCCAACCCAAACAATTAGCGTGATTTATTGCTAAATTTTCACGCATTTTTTTTAGCGAAGCTATGTTCCAATTTTTATTTTTAAAAGCAGGTTCAATAACATCAGTTATCACTTCATTGAATCCAATTATCTCATCCATTTTACGCTTTTGACGCACTTTAGCACTATCAGACCAAACTCGATAATTTGATAATATCTCATTCAAATATATATTACCAAAACCAGCTACTGAGATTGATGTAACCATGTAGTAATCCTCAGCAAAGTTTGCCTTACACGACACAAAATTTACTTTTTCCAATGCTTGACGTCTAAACAATATTATATTGGCAGCTACCTTATATCCCTTAATTGCTAACTTTAAAGCATCTTCGCCAGATTGATAACCAGACACACGCATTAAATTCCTTATTCTTGTTTTATTTCCATATTGATCAATTTCCTGAACTGCTGCGTGTGCATATCCAGCCTCAGGAAATAATTCCATTTGCCTCACAAGAGTTTCAGCATATCTTGGTTTCAGCAAATCATCTGAATCCAGCCGAATAATATAATCGCTTGAAGCAGCTCTTAAACAAGTATCTACATTTTTGGCAATACCCAAATTTAAGGGCTGATATATAACTTTTAAAGTAGGTATTTCTTTTTGTAATTTGTCCAATACCGACTTTGTATCATCTGTACTACAATCATTCGAAACAATAATTTCGTCTGGTTTAAGTGTTTGATTATAGGCACTTCGCACTGCTAATTCGAGGTAAAGCGATTGATTATAAGTTGGGATACATACGGAAACTGACATAGATTATTGTTTTAAATTTTTTATATTTATTTTAATGACAAATTATTTAGAAACATTTCAGATACTACCTTTAGTCCTGGGAAATGTTTATTGTTTGGTTCGAATAGTAAACATTTTTCGATTACGTTATCCTGAAAAATAAAAATACCTTCTGGAATTGATGGGCTTTTAACTCCAAGCGGTACCATAAAGTTGTCTAAGCATATCACAGGCATTTTACATTCACGCATTGCAGCCACAGTACCACTTTTTTGTATCATAGGCAAAGCAGTGGTCGACACACCTATTGATGCTAATTGTAGCTCTTTAGCAATAATATGTTCTGGTTGCTCGCCCATAATAACTAAATTAACTCCAATACTTAACGCAGCTTTTTGCCATTTATTAATTTCATTACCATTACGTCCAATTGCTTTAATAATAATTTTTCTATTTTGTTTTTGTTGAAACAAATACAGTTCACTCAAAAACTCTTCGATAATTGTACAAGAATGTATTGTACCAAAAAACAATAAAACAATTTCAGTGCTAACTTGATAGTTCTTTTCGATAAAATTAGTATTCGAAGTAGATGAAAACGAAATATTCGAAAACAATGGCAGTAAATTTGATTTAATACGAGCCTTATCTAAAAGTGAGTAATAAAGTGGTGTTTGGGTATTAATAATTTTTGGTTTAAGATTATTAACCAAGTTAATCAATATCTGTCGTTGTAAATACCCCCAAAGCCTATATTTTAAATTATCTGTTACTTTAATACCCACCCACAACTCATGAAACATAATATGCCATTTTCTGCCCTTTCCAATCCGAGCCAGTTCGCGACCCAACATCCAAGGTAAACCCTTAATATGGAACGAAAATGGCACATATTGCAAACTGAGCCACTCGGGGTTAAATACTTCAATATATTTACCAGCACGAGCATAGCGTTCTTTTGATTGCATTGCTGCCGGCAAGCGAAGCACAGGCACTGTCACCCCATCGGTATTCTGCACGGTATCTTCCACCCTATCTGTCAGTCTATCATTTAATGCCACAACACCCGCCTTGTGCCCTTGCCGCACAAGCTCACCCGCCAACCGACGTGTGTAGTCGCCTACACCGTCCTGCCCGGGAGCAAGTGAACCACAGAGGAAGAGGATAGTCATTCGATTATCTAAGTTTTGTTAAAATAAATATAGATACTGCATTGGGCAAATAGATAAGTATATGCTGAATCAATTTTGTTCTATAATTATTTTCCGGATAATATCCACTCTTAATTAATTTTTTAGCTACTGCCACATTGTGACATTTCAAAGCGTTATTTATACCAGGTATTATAGCATTTGTTATTAAACGCGCTTTATCTTGCTCATATATTTCAGGTACTTTAATCTCAATAATATTTGCTAAGTATTGTCCTATCGTTAAGCCAGTTGCTGTTTCGGAACCTTCGTGTACTCGGTAGCTTGCTAATTGTTCGCTTAGATAATAAAACCGACCACCAGCAACAGCAATTTTTAGAAAAACCTCTAATTCAGGCGAATTAAGCCGATTATCAAACCGAATATCCTTAAACCACGCACGCTTAATTATTGCAGCCGACATGGGTATAGAATTGTGCAGCACATTACGAATAGGCTCATTCAACCAACCACTAGTCAACTCATTTCGTCCATATCTGCTATTTAGCTCTAAAGTCATTTTATCCAAAAGTACTCCTTTAGCATCTATAAAAAGCTGATTGCAAAAAACTACATCTGCATTATCAGTTTCTTTTGCAAGCGTTTTTTCTAAAAAATCGGGAGCAATCAGATCATCATCTCCGGGAATAAATATATATTCCCCTTCAGCCATTTCTACCAAGGCATTCCAATTGCCTGCTAAGCCAAGGTTTACTTTTTGTGCCTTGTATCGAACAAACTCAGGATAGTCTTTTACTAATTGATTGCAATAATTTTGTATTTCGGGTACAATTCCCTTGGGAGTTATATCCTGCGAAATACAAATTTCGAAATCCTTAAATTGTTGATTTAAACATGAATTAATCAATTCTTGTAAATAACTTAATCTGGAATATGTGGGTATACATATTGATACTTTTTTCATACTTGATTTTCGTTCAATTCAATTTTCATTAATTGCAAAATAAAAACAATTAATCACTTATATTCAATTTTTGTTAATAAATAATTTAACTAAATCTAAAGCTTCTTCTAAAACATGTTGTATATCCATATACCTATAAGTAGCTAATCGACCTAAAAAGCTGAAATTGCTTAATTGGGCTACTTCCTTTTGATATAGTTCAATTTTTTTCATATCATCCGAAAGGCGCTTTGGATAAAAAGGAACGTCATTTGGTGTAGTTTCTTTACTAAATTCCTTAAAGTAAACAGTTTTATCGTGCTGTTCCCATGGCGTAAAGTGTTTATGTTCGTGAATACGCGTATATGGTACTTCGACATCAGCATAATTAATAACAGGATTTCCTTGGAAATCACCTTCGGCTTTATTTTTTTCGAAATAAACGGTACGATAACTTAATCGTCCATATTTATAATGGAAAAATGCATCAATCGGACCTGTATAAAAAACATGATCATAAGAACTTGTATCAAAATTTGAATCAAATTTAGTATTGAGTTTTACATTAATATTTTTATGTGATAACATATTTTCAAATATTGCGGTATAACCATCGCGCGGTATGCCCTGATATTGATTACCATAATAATTATCGTTGTAATTAAACCTCACGGGTAAACGCTTCAAAATAGAAGCTGGTAACTCGGATGGCTCGCAGCCCCATTGTTTTTTTGTATATCCATAAAAAAATGCTTTATACAAATCGTTGCCAATAAACTTCAATGCCTGTTCTTCAAAATTTGCAGGTACATCAATTGTTTTGTCGGCAAGTTCACTGATAAATTTTTTAGCTTCAACGGGATTAAGCGTTTTCGTAAATAATTGATTAATAGTATGTAAATTAATAGGCATAGAATACACCTGCCCTTTATATACAGATTTTACCCTGTTTACAAACGGAACCATTTCGCTAAACTGATTCAAATAGTTCCATAGTTCTATACTATCCGTATTAAATATATGTGGACCATAAACATGTATCATAACATTGCTTTCAGCATCTCTTTCGGTATAGCAGTTTCCGCCAATATGGGGGCGTTCATCAATTACATCAATCTTAAACAAATTTGTTTTACTCAATTTTTCGGCTACTACGGCACCCGAAAAACCTGCACCAATTATAAGTATATTTTTCATAAAATTTATTTTCTTTCTCCAATTTTTTTAGCGGGTACACCGCCCCATATTTCATTCGTTGGTATATTTTTTGTAACTACTGCACCAGCGGCAACAACTGCTCCATCACCAATTCGTACTCCTTTGAGCACAATAACATTACATCCTAACCAAACATCTTCTCCAAGTTCAATTTTTGCTTTTACCGAAGGCTGTGGTCCTATTTTCGAACCTGCTTGTATTCCATGGTCGTGATCGATAAACCTACAACCTGAAGCGATGTTTGAGTATTTTCCTATTCGTATGCCGCAATTTATATTGAACTCACAACACGAACCAATAAAAACTTCATCTTCAATTATAATTGCTTGCCCTCTGCTCCATATACCATCGTATTTAAAGTATATACCATATTCTAAATTACATTTTATGCCAATAGAAACTTGATTTGGCCATGTAACATACAGTTTAGGTATATCAGTGCCCTTGCCAATTTTCATACCAACACTTTTATAAAATACTTTACTTAAATTAGAATATAAACCTTTAAAGTAAAGATTTCTAATTAGAAAAAATGCTTGATGAAAATATTTAATAAACATAATAGTTCAAATATAAGTTTGAATTTTATTTTTTGACTAAATAATTTATATATTATAATTGACTTTAGAATTATTTTCTAAACTTATTAATTAATTGCTGAGGGTCATTCGAAATTAATGAAATATTTTCTAATATCAATTCAATTTTCCAATCCCACCATTTAATATTTTCAAGTTCAATAATTACACCATCATCAAATCTCTTTCTTATAACTTTGGCAGGATTACCTGCAACGATTGTATATGAAGGAACATCTTTAGTTACCACACTTTTTGTTGCAATGACAGCGCCATCACCTATAGTTACTCCCGACATGATAGTAGCTCCTTCTCCTATCCAAACATCATTACCAATCGTTACATTGAGTTTTTCATCTAAAAAACCTGAAAAATCTTTAGCCTCATCAAAAAATGCAGCAAAAGGATAAGTAGTTACCCATTCCATACGGTGATTACTACCTCCTAAAAATATCATTACATTATAAGCTATTGAACAGAATTTTCCAATTTTAAGTTTTCCTTTATCCCCTGATACAACTAAAAGGGGGCTACCAGCTGGGCTTCCATAAGTATAATCACCAATTTCAAAATCTTTAAAATTTGGATTTGTATTCAAAAATATAGAAGGTTGAGTAGTGAATCTATTGATAAAACTTTTATAAAGTCGGAAAACAAATTTGCGTAAAGTTTTCTTTTTAAAATTATAATTAAATTGTTCTAAGAATGCTCGTTTCATTTTAAATTCATTTATATTTTTGCTAAATCATAATAATTTAGTAATTTTAGAAAAGTGTTTTTTTGTTTTGAATGCAATATAGAAAATTCTAATTAACAGCCATCTAATTATTGAGATATAAAATGGAGGATTTTTTATTAAAATGTTTAGATTAGTCCCTAATAATTTTGCGACACTATTAAAATCTATATACCATATATCATCCAACCAAAATTTTTTTTCTCCAAAGCAAATTATATTATTTATCACATCTTTGTTATAAACATTACATACAGTGCTAACAACTGTATTAAAATCAATATAAATATCATATTGTATCCATTCATTTGGTAGTATTTGTTTTTGGAGTGAGTTTATAGTCTTTTCAATAAAATATCGTGAATACTTTTTATATCTATTTCTTAAGTTATCAATATTTTCAATATTTTCGATTACAATATATCGTCTTAACTTTGAATAAAACTCTTCATTCCGTGTTATAGCCAAATGCATAAATTGAATATCCATTGATTCATATTTGTAGTTAGAGAAAGGAACACGCGGGCTATGTATCTTTAAACCAATATGTTCGCGACCATCATCTATAAAACCTATTAAAAATTTATTTTTAGTTAATAAAGCCTCTTTAAAACCTGGTAGGACATCTACTTTGTTAAAATAAATTTGAGTACCGGGTTTTTGGTTTACAATTTTTACCCATTCGATACTATTTACACTGTCAGCAGTAATTATTTCGTCAGCATCGAGTGCTAATAGCAAATTATTACCGGGAAAAAGAGTTCTGGCTTTATCTATTAATAATTTCTGCCTATATTGTTCATCATATTCTGAATTATTGTTCTCAATAATAATAACTTTTGGAAATTTTTTTGCTATTTCAACAGTTTTGTCAGTCGAAAATTGATCGGCAATAATAATATGATCTGCAAATAATGAAGTAATTTTCAAAAATAATTCAATAATCCATTCTTCATTTTTTGTAGGAGTTAATACAATTTTTTTCATAATTGATTTAAATTTATAAATACAAAATTGTTGATTTCATATTTTTCAATGAAATAATCTTCTATAATCTACTGTATAATTTGTTAACGGCTCTTTCAGTCTTAAAAATTTAGCAGGCACACCAGCAACAACTGTCAAGGGAGGAACATCTTTGGTTACTACAGCCCCGGCAGCAACTACTGCACCACTTCCAATTAAAACACCTGGTAATATGATTGCTCTTGTAGAAATCCAAGCATAATCTTCAATCTGTATTTTTTTTAAAAATTTTTCTTTTCCCATTATATCTGTGTCGTGATCCATTGTAATTAACTGTACATCGGAAGAAATTATTACATTCCTACATATTTCAAGTTTGCCTCTTGAGTCGAGTCTGCAATTTTCATTAATCACAGAATTTTCACCCATAATGAAACCGCCTGCACAATCGAATTTACAACCCATAAAAATGGTGCTCCCTTTTCCAATTTTAAAACCCATAACCTTCCGATAATACCATAATCTTATGGTATGACTTGGTATATTCGAAACCCAATGATTGCAAAGATAAAGACGAAATTCGGATAAAAATGCACTCATAAATTATTTTTTTAACTATTCAAGCTTAACCACTAAAGTAAAATAAAAAAACCATATCAAAACAGTACAAAAGTCTATTTTGAATTAAAATTTAAGAGATATATTTTTCAATTTCAATATTGGCTTTTCTATAAATTTAAACGACAACTCTGCAACAATAAGAGTAATTACTACTCGAAAAAACGTTACCAATAGTAGGTTGAATAAGTCATGTGGAACTCTAAATTGCTCTAATACTAAAAAGATTGGGAAATGATATATATATATACCGTAGGAACGTAATCCAAACCAATTAACAACTTTATTCGAAAAAAAATTATGATTTGGAGTATTAATTGCTAAAAAGACGGTTATAAAACAAAGTAAATTCGTTAATATGAAACCACCATTATTGTAAAAAGCATTAGATTGGTCTACGAAAAAAAATATTAAGAAAAACACAAATAGCAAGATGCTAAAATATAATGTTGTAATATAATTTTTGATATTAATTTTATACAGTTTATTAATAAATAAAATTGATAAAAAAGCACCCATTAACAAACTGTCTATTCTGCAAAATGTAAATCTACTTGAATTAATCACAAAAAAACCTTCATTTGGAAATAAACTTGAATTATAAACAAATATACGAAATATCATTACTATTATAGTCAAAAATAACAATAAGTACAATTGCTTCTTCATTTCCATTTTTAATATTAAAATCAAAGATAAAGGCCAGAACAAATAAAATTGCTCTTCGATAGATAAAGACCAAAGATGAGCAATATTACCAGTTGTATTTTGTGGTATAAGATTTAAATAATAAAATGCTGCTGCAAACGTAGCCTTAACTTTATCTGCTGGCGCTTGAAAATTTGAATAATCCCACAAAAAGTAAGCAATAACAAGTCCAATTATAAGAGCGGGAAATAATCTTAAAACCCTTCTGTAATAGAAGTTTGAAATAGAAATATTTCCATTAACATTATTTTCTTTAAATAAAATGGTTGTAATTAGAAATCCACTAAGTACAAAAAAAATGTCAACACCTATCCAACCACCTTTAAATAATCCATAACTCCCATGATGCATTAATACAACAATAACTGCAAATCCTCTTATTGTGTCTAAGCTATTAATATGTTGCAATTTGTTGACTTTTGAATCATTTTTATTTTCCATGTAAATCATTTTTATTTATAAAATCTTGTCCAATTGTTTGTGTTATCAAGACTTTTGTTTAATTCAATTTTTGAGTATTTATTTCCAACATGATGGGCTTTTATATATTTTATCACACCTCTACCTCTAAATGAAATTAAATTAAGTAGAACAAATTTGATGTAAAATCGCAATTCATTCTTAATATTTTCGGAAAAGCTAACTTTTTTAAAATAATAAGGATGCTTCGAACAAAAATATTGATAAGAAACCATCTGCTGTTTCACCATTTCCACCGGATTTTTTTGTAACCTCCAAGGATGAATAACAAAGGCATTTATAAGGAATACTATTGTTTGTTTGTCTGATTTTATTCTTTCACGAATATCAACATCTTCTCTATACATATAAAAATTTTCGTCGAATCCATGCAATACATTCTCAAAATACGCTTTTTGAATCATCACATTACAAGTCCAAAACAATCCACCAGTTTCGTTAATAGGGGCTTCTTCCAAAAAATGACGTCTTTTTCTATCGGCTTTAATACAACCCTCAAAGGCTACAATGTGAGGATTATTTTTTATTGCTTCAACGTAAGTATTGATTAAATTCGAATCGGGTATACAATCGTTATCTATAAAAACTATCCAATCGCCTTTAGCAAATTTCACCCCATTGTTTCTGTTTGCAGCCACACCCTTGTGTGGTCCTTCCACCCACAAAGCCCACGAATACTTGTCTTCAATCATCTTTTTGGTATCCGAAGGCACTTTGTCATCCGAAACAATTACTTCGTAATTACACGCAGGGTTTTGCACCGTAGGTGCCAAGCTTTTGATGCAATCTTCTAATAAATTATAAGTTGGTATTACAACTGAAATAAACATACTACTACTTAATTATTCTGTAAGAGAAATTATAAAATTGTCTGAAATATTTTTATTAACTTTGTATTTAAGGATACCTAAATACTTAAATGATTCTTCAATTCTGTTTTGCCCCACATAAATTGTCTGTTTAATAGCTGGCATAGAATATCCACCAAAAATTGTTTTGTGAAATTCGCAATTCTTTTTAAAAATGGCATCTTCCATTTCGACACCTAAAGCTTTTGAATTGTAAACACCTTGGTACGAGTAATCCGTATTTTTAGCACTCAAAATAATATCTTTACACATTAATAAACTGCCCTTGGAGTAAAAACCAATATTCATGCTTATAAATGTACCAATAGAATAAGTGAAATTGGGCCTTAAAGGATATTTATAAAATACTGATGAAAATCTTTTAGAATTAATAACAGTTGTATCGTGTATGTAGAAAAAATGATCTATTTTATCAACTAATCCTGTTTCCAAAATTCCAATTAAAGCAGTGTAATCAATAGAATTATTATCTAAAAAGTAGGTTTCAACACCATGATAATAAGATTTCTCAATTTGAGTATGACCACCTATCATTAGAATAATATCTTTTTTCTCCACACCGAACTTAATTAACGAATCAATTAAAATGGCACAAGTTTTTTCGTAATAGTTTATATTCGAATTTATAATAATTTTTCTGATTTCTTTTTTCTTTTTTCTTTTGAAATTAGAATAAAACAAATGAAAAAAAACAGCAGTAATACCATTTCTGTATATTCTAAACTCAGTAAAAAATGTTCTGATTGTATTTCTTAACTTTTTGTATTGCATTTGAAAAAAGTTGATTAATAAATTTCAATTTATTCTATATATTTAGCATCGAATGTTTATGCATTATAAATTTTTTAATTTAAAAATTTTAAAATATCCAAAGCTTACATCGATTAAAATTGCGGCTATTGAAAAGAATATATTCATATATAGCACACCAACTAAAGTTGAAAGATTAAAAACGAAACTACTGATAATTAAAATCAATATAGTCTTTAGAATTGTATAAAAAGGATGGATTACCCAACCTTTACAATTATAAAGTGAGAATGCAATTCCCGAAATAACATTTAAAGTGGCACTAATCATATTAAGCATCAGTTCAAAATTCAACAAGCTGTAGTCCGTTCCTAATATCCACAGAATTTGGTCTGAAAAAAAATAAATACCTAATAATAACAATGACATAACCACTACTGTAATACTTAGTATTTGAGTGTAGCGTTTCAAAAGTATTGTTTTATTATTCTCCGATCTGGAAAATCGAGGTATAACTAATGTGCCTAATATTACATTGAAAAGAGAAAATAGTACAGCAATTCGTCCTAACGCCCCTATCTGAGCAATTGAAGTTGTATTGCCAAAAATTGAAATAATCCAAACAGTAATTTGCCCGGATAAACTATAAAAAATCAAGGTTGGTAAGCTTTTTTTTACTATCTTGAGAATAGAATCTTTTACAATGACATCGGGCTTTTGCTCCTTATCCACAAACCCTTCGCTAATCTTACGTAATTTAATATTTCCATATATGCGTGGTATTCCGTTAGCTAAAATAGCAATAAAAGACCACGGAAAAACAAAAAGAGTAATTGTAGTGAGTAGTAATCGGACTAACCCTACGTTCACTCCATTGCGCTGGAGTGGCAGTATAGCTTGGTGGAGTTTGGGTACAATTTCGAGGAGGGTATCGGAGAGAGCAGCATAAAAGGCGGGTATGAGCGCTAATACTATAAGCGTGGCAGTAAGCCAGCTGGCGTTGTTGTGTAGCAGAAGATAAAAAAGTATAGGAGTAGAAACCAGGAGGCTCCATACGGCAAACTTACGGCGAAGGTCAAGCCCTGTAGCCAGTACTGCGCCCAGCCGCTCCCTATCTTGCCACACCTTGCCTCCCTGTGCCATTACGCCAGTAGAAATGCCACCATCGGAGAGTAAAGTCATGGTACCCAGCATGGTATTAGCTAAGGTATAAAGTGCGTACTCTTGCACCGGCAGTAGCCGTATAACCAATATGCCGGAGATAAAGCCCACAGCTTGCACAATAATCTGAGCTGCTCCGGTAATAGAGATAAGCTTAGTCCATTGGAGGGCGCGCTGGTATGTTGGGTGTTGGCGGTTCAAGAAAATATCAATTAAATTAAGAAATTACCAATTATCAATTATCAATTATCAATTATCAATTAAGAATCGCGATAGCTATCGGGAGAAATACGAATTAAATTGGAAAGATTGTCCCAATAGTTTGTGGGAAAGGCTACTTTTTAAAAATTTAGCGCTGCAAAGATACTAATAATTTGCCAATTTGCCAATATGCGAATGTGTTAAAGAAGAGTTTGCCTAAAGGCGTTATTAAATGGTTATTGGTGGATATTTGCTATCCCGAGCCACCCCTGCGGTGAGGCTCTTGTTTCCTATAAGTGGCATCGCCACGACCGATTTTGCTTGCTTTGGGTTTTAACCCAATGCAATCTTTTTAGGGATATATTTGCTTTGCAAAAAAGCGGATAAAGATAAAGACTGGGTTAAAGGCGTTATTATCTGTGTCAATCTGTGTAATCAGTGGACAAGAAAAAGAATAGGTATGCGGACGGAGTTTCGCTGCGGGTTAAGTACATTTAACACCTTCGGCGTTTTACCTTCCTGCGCCACCCTGCGGTGAGGCTCTGAAAGTGGCATCAGGTATTATTTCCTTCTCATTCGTATCGGTATGAAAGCTTTGGTGTGCGTGATACAAGTGAACTCACACACTGTGGGAGTAACCAACTAATGCAACGAAAGTGAACTCACACACTGTGGGAGTAACCAACTTATGCAACGAAAGTGAACTCACACACTGTGGGAGTAACCAACTAATGCAACGAAAGTGAACTCACACACTGTGGGAGTAACCAACTTATGCAACGAAAGTGAACTCACACACT
>CAMDNO010000091.1 GCA_945902955.1 Porphyromonas cangingivalis | reverse complement strand
TATATTACTGCTAATTAATGAATTGTACCAATTTATTAATTTACGAATATCGCTTGGATATACTCTATCGCGATCGTAATCTGGAAGAATTTCTGTCATGTAGGCACGGAGTTTATCGTTATCAGCTTTTGAATCAACACTACTTACGGCACCACTTTCTTTTGTTTTGATAGCTTCTAAAACCAAACCTAATTTTACTTCAGCTGTTTCGGTGAAAATAGCTATATCGCCCAAAGATACTACTTTGTCTTTAGAGTATGCTGGTATACGTTTTCCATCGTTTAACGATTCGATGATTAGCATGTTTTTGCCTTGCGAAACCAATTTGTACAAGCCTGGTTTACCCGAAATAGATAAAATTTCTTTCAACATTGAATTTTAATTTTTAATAATTTTATTATATTTGAAATGCTCTTTAATTTATTGATATACATTAGTTTGTATTAGCTAAATAGCCTTATGTATTTACTGTGAATATGCATTCGCAGTAGTAAATTAAATCAAAAATGGTTTTAAATCAGCTAATTTAATTCTACCTTCGTAAATAGCTTTGCCTGTAATAACAGCTGGAATATTAGCATCGTTGAGCTGCTCAATATCTGATATAGAACTAACTCCACCGCTTGCAATTAGGTACATTTTGGGTTGTTCCATCAGCATTTTTTTGTACAACTCTATAGCAGGTCCTTGCAGCATTCCGTCTTTACTAATATCGGTACAAATAACTTTGCTAATTCCCTTTTTTAGATAATCTGCAACAAAGGGTAAAAGTTCAATTTCGGTAGTTTCCAACCAGCCACCCACGGCCACTTTTTCATTTTTTACATCGGCTCCAAGAATAATCTTTTCGCCTCCAAATTTTTCAATCCACGAACCAAAGGTTTCGGGATTTCGAACGGCTATACTCCCACCAGTTATCATTTTAGCGCCCGACTCGAATGCAATTCGTAAATCGTCATCTGATTTTAAACCTCCACCAAAATCGATTATTAAATTTGTGGAAGAAGCTATTTTTTCGAGAACTTTATGATTTACAATGTGATGTGCTTTTGCCCCATCTAAATCTACTAAATGTAAACGACGAATTCCCGCATCTTCGAACATTTTTGCGACTTCAAGCGGATTTTCGTTATAAGTAGTTTTTTGATTATAATCGCCCTGAGAAAGCCGAACACATTTACCGTCAATAAGGTCGATAGCTGGAATTATTTCAATCACTGTTTGGAATTTTTTATTTTAACGAAATACAAAAATACAAAAACTACAGGAATAAATGCTTTAATAAGATGCTTATATTCATTAATAAAAATTGAATTTAATAATCAAACATCTATTTGTATTTAATAACTAACTATAAATAAAAGAATTAACCGAATTTAATTTGAATCTAAATCAACAATTACACTTCCAACGAACATTTTAGCTTTAATGCGGACAATATTTTGCCTTGCATCGTTCGACAACCAAACTTCAATTGAATTATGACCGTCGAAAACAGCATTTTTTGGAACTATTGGTTTCATTTTATGACACTTAAGCAGTTTGTTATTTACTTTAATAGTTTCTAAACCATCATAAATAACATCGATTTTATATCCTTCATCCTCGTAGAATCCATTAATCGAAAATACGGATCCTTTTTTTATCTTATCCAATTCAATCATTCTTACCATCATAAATCCACCTACAATATCCCTAATATTTTCGGGAGTATCGTATATTTTTTTTAATTGGAATATTTTTTTTGTTTTATCGAAAACTTTTACGGTTGCTTTTTTATTTTCATGATCAAAATCAACCATCTCATCCATTGTATATCTACCTTCACGAATGCTACGCGACGATTTGTGAGTGAGTATATTAGATGAATCGACATAGGCTGTCCATTTGTCGCGGACATAAAATAATTTGGCTAAACCATTGGTACGACCCTGAACATCAATTTTATAGCAAACTGTATTGCCAATTTTATATAGTTTATTGTCGACTATGGTGCTTCCAGATCCTATTGTGAGAAAACCCCATTGAGCAGTGTAGAAAAGTTTTTCGCCGGGTTTAATTCTCGAATAATTTAATTCGTAGTTTACGTTGGTTGAAGTTGCAATAATACTGTTAAGTATCAGTATATAAAGTATATATGTTTTATTCATACGTTTAATTTTATTCATTTTAAGCAAAAAGTGTGCCTTTAATTCAAAATTATAACTCATTCAGAATAAACAGATTATTGAATTTATTAAAAGCATATACCCTATTTATGGTATAAAAAATACTGTTTCAAGGGTATTTGTAACTATATACTATTGTTGTAATTTTGCATAGTAAACAATTTTAAAATAGCATAATATGAATTCAAAAGCAATCTGCCCGATATCAAATAAGAAAATAGATGAAAATGTAGCCCGTTTTAATGGTGCATTTACCGTATTATTACTTGTTATTTTTATATTAACACAAAATATTATTCCAATAGTATTTCTTTTATTTGATTTTTTTCTTCGTAGCGCCGAATTATCAGCGTATAGTCCTTTAGCAAACTTTTCAAAACTAACAATTAATAGTTTAGGAGTTAAGAAAAATCCAATAAATGCTGGTCCTAAAATTTTTGCAGCACGAATCGGTTTTATATTTAGCGTATTAATTCTAATTAGCAGCTTAACAGGTAATGAAACTGCATCTTTCATTTTTACAGCAATTTTCGGATTTTGTGCCTTTTTAGAATCAGCTTTTGGTTATTGTGTAGCTTGTCAAATTTATCCAATAATTTTTCGACTTACCTACAAGGCAAAAAATGCATATTAAATAGATATTGTTAAATATTACTTAGCAAATTAAAAGCAAATAGAAATTATTATCTATTTGCTTTTTTTATAGCCACAATTGCTTCGCCAACAACAAAATTACTTCCGAATACAAGAATAAAATCATTGAAATTTGCAGCTAGTTTAGCTGCATTAACTGCATTTTCTACAGATTCATAAGCCTCACCTTTTAATCCTATAGCATTTGCTTTTTCCTTTAACTCAATTGCAGGAAGCGCTCGAGCAATATTTGCATTCGAAAAGTAATAAATGGCATTAGTTGGTAAAATAAGAAGAATTTTTGAAATATCTTTATCACTTACCATCCCGAAAACAAGATGTAAATTATTAAATGTCAGTGTTTTAATATGATTTACCAATTCGTTGATACCTGCAAAATTATGTGCTGTATCTACATACAGTTGAGGCTCAAGACCAAAACATTGCCATCTGCCCATAAATCCAGTTAAATCAATTACGTTTTCAAAGCCAGCAGCAATATTATTCTCAGAAATCTCAAAACCAGTTTTTTTAATTATTTCTATGGACTTTAAAACTGTGGCAATGTTTTTTAATTGATAACTGCCAGTTAGTCCCACCCAATAATTCGTTGTTTCATTGACCAATACCTTCATTTTCAGATTTGAAGTTTCAACACATTGTATACTTAGTTCATTTTCGGCAAAAAATATCTCTGAATTATTTAAAGTAGCCGTGTTTATAAAAACAGCTTTCGAGTCAGTTGTAGTTTCGCCGATAACAACTGGAACATTATTTTTTATAATTCCTGCTTTTTCTGTAGCAATTTTTTCAATTGTATCTCCTAAAAACTCTACATGGTCGAAGCTAATGTTTGTGATAATCGAAAGTTCGGGTGTAATAATATTCGTACTATCCATACGTCCGCCAAGTCCAACTTCAATTATTGCTATATCTACCTTATTGTCAGCAAAATAATTAAAAGCCAAAGCCATAGTCGCTTCAAAAAATGAAGGTTGAATTGTTTCAAAGTTTTCTATATTATTTTCGACAAATTTTACAAGATATTCTTTATCAATCATTTGTCCATTAATTCGAATTCGTTCACCAAAATCGACCAAATGTGGCGATGTATAAAGTCCCACTTTGTATCCAGCAGCTTGCAAAATAGCCGACAAAAAATGCGAAACAGAACCTTTGCCATTGGTACCAGCCACATGAACGGTTTTATACTTACGATAAGGATGATTCAAGGCATACATCAACCGAATCGTATTTTCGAGTCCTGGTTTATAAGCTTTAGCGCCCGAAAAATGGAATACTGGCAACCTGTTGTATAGATATTGTAACGTTTCTTCGTAATTCATAAGTTCAAATTGAAGTACAAAATTAAAAAAAAAGCCTGATTAGAAATAATCAGGCTAAAATTTAAAAAAAAAACATTAGTTTAGATATAAATTTGCATTAACTTTAGAAATCGATTTTTGATTTCGGAATAGTGATTCGAGAAACGAATTCATAATGGCTGCAGCAATAAGGCGTAAAATATCGTTTTTAATTTCAGCAATATTTTCCTCATTTATTCCTTCATTATTCAAAAAGTCTAAGATAATGCTATCACGTTTGGATAACAAAAACTCTTCAATATCGTAACAAGCTATAGCTCTTGATTTTAACTTTGTTATTAATTCCGAAACTTCGGGTTTAATAGCATCAACAAAGCGATTAGCTTCTTGTTTAATTTCATTATTATAGCCACTTGCACCTGAATGACTGTAATTTTGAATACTAAACTGAATTTTCAAATGAATTTGATTAAAGTCCTGATTGTTCATAATATATAAATTAAAGTGAATAAATCGTGTGTTATGATAAAACAAATCTTAAATATCAAAAGTTTTCATCAGAAAGTTATTTATTAAGAGTTTAACTTATTGATATTCAAATATTTTTAAATACAAAACTTAATTGTACTTATTCCATTTTAAATGTTCCAAAAAAAGATGTACTTTTGATTTGTTAAATTAATATTTTATTAAAAATGAGCAATATTCAAACCGAAAAATTTATATCCGAAAATATTCATTCAGACTTAAAAAGGTTATTGTTGATAAAACGTACGGATGCCGAAATCGACTATGAATTTGCCTTTCGGCAAATAGCTGGATTACAACGAATCAGGTATAAAATACCAAGTTTTTATAACACAAAAAACATTCTGTTTCCACCACAGTTGAATATAGAGCAAAGTTCCTCTGAATCAACATCTTTATATAAAAAATTGTTTTGCGAAGGAAATACTTTTATAGATATTACAGGAGGGTTCGGAATTGATTTTTATTTCATTTCACAGCATTTTGAAACTGCAATTTATGTAGAACGAAATGAAGAATTATGTAAGATAGTAGCGCATAATTATAAAGAACTTGGAGCAACAAATATTTCGATTATTAATGACGATGCAGTTGACTTCATCGGTAATATGCCAACCTCCGATTGCGTATTTGTTGACCCGGCTCGACGAGATAAAAAAGGTGGAAAAACAGTATTTTTAGAAGAATGCGAACCTGACATAACTCAACTCTACAAAAAAATTCTTGATAAAACGAACCTGCTATTGATAAAATTATCGCCTATGCTCGATATTACTGCTGCAATTAAAGCTTTAACGAATGTGAATTCGGTTCATATTGTTTCGGTAGAAAACGAATGTAAGGAGGTTTTGCTACTGTTAAAACCAAATTCGTTTTCGACAATTAATTATAAGGCAATTAATATTTTAAAAAACAATATAATTGAAGAATTTGAGTTCACCAAAGAATCTGAAAACTCAGTTATTTGTACTTATTCGTCGGTTATTCAAAATTATTTATACGAACCTAATAGTTCTATTTTAAAAGCGGGCGCATTTAAAAGCGTTGCCAATACCTATTCAATCAACAAATTAAACAATAATACGCATTTGTATACTTCCGAAAATATAATTTCTAATTTTCCGGGACGAATTTTTAAAGTGCTTAAAGTTTGGAATTTTCATAAAAAGGATTTGGTTGAAATGAAAAAATACATTTTAAAAGCTAATATTTCAACTCGCAACTTTCCGTTAAAACCCGAAGAGCTAAAAAAGAAAATAGGTATTGCAGATGGAGGCGATACCTATTTATTTGGTTGTACACTTCAAGACGAATCGAAGGTAATTATTCAGTGTGAAAAAATCATTTTAACAGTTTAAGTTGTACCCTTTTTCGTACTGAATCTAGTTCCAGAATTTGTACTTTTACGTGCTGATGAACCGATACTATTTCGGATGGATTTGATATAAATTTATCGGACATATTTGAAATATGAATCAATCCATTTTCTTTAATTCCTACATCAACAAATGCCCCAAAATTAGTGATATTAGTAATAATACCTGGCAATTCCATGCCTATTCGCAAGTCATTTATTGTTTTTATATTTGAATCGAATTCAAAAATTTTTACTGACTCGCGCGGATCACGTCCAGGCTTTTCGAGCTCTATAAGAATATCGGTGAGTGTAGGTAATCCTATTTTATCTGTTATATACTTCTGTTTATCAATAGATTGTATTAGCAATTTGTTTTTAATTAGCTCGTTCACATTCACTTTTATATCCTTTGCCATTTTTTCTACCACCATATAACTTTCGGGATGAACAGCAGAATTATCTAATGGGTTTTCGCTATTTTGAATTCGAAGAAACCCAGCACATTGTTCAAAGGTTTTTGCGCCCATTTTAGGAACTTTCATTAAATCTTTTCTAGTTTTGAAAGCTCCATTTTCGGTACGATAATCAACTATATTTTGTGCCAACTGCGGTCCAAGCCCAGAGATATAAGTAAGCAAATGTTTGCTTGCCGTATTGAGGTTTACTCCCACTCGATTAACTGCATTTTCGACTGTTTGGTCTAATGATTTTTTGAGCAATGTTTGATCTACATCGTGCTGATATTGTCCCACACCAATTGATTTTGGGTCAATTTTTACCAATTCGGCTAATGGGTCCATTAATCTACGACCAATTGAAACAGCACCACGAACAGTTACATCATAATCGGGAAATTCGTCGCGTGCAGTTTTGGATGCAGAATAAATTGACGCACCGTTTTCGCTTACCACAAAAACTTGTACTTCGCGGTCGTATCTTACGTTTTGAATAAAATGCTCTGTTTCGCGTCCAGCAGTTCCATTACCAATAGCAATTGCTTGAATATCATAAACTTCTACCATTTTCTGAATTTTGCGCGTAGCTTGAACAGTTTCATTTTGAGGTGGATGCGGATAAATTGTTTCGTTGTGAATTAATGCACCTTGCGCATCAAGACAAACAATTTTACAGCCAGTACGGAATCCAGGGTCGATGCCTAACACTCTTTTTTGACCCAAAGGCGGTGCTAATAGCAGTTGACGAAGATTTTCGGCAAAAACACGAATAGCTTCAATATCCGCTTTTTGTTTACTTTCGGCAGCAAACTCTGTTTCGATTGCCGGCTTCAAAAGCCGTTTATAGCTATCTTTCACGGCTTCGAAAACAATATCGCCCGATTCGTTTTTACTTTTTACAAAAATGCGGTCTAATTTTTCAATGCATTTATCGTCGTCAGGATTTATTGCAACGCGTAAAAAGCCTTCAGCTTCAGCCCGACGCATGGCAAGTAATCGGTGCGACGAACAACGACTTAATTTTTCGGACATATTAAAATAGTCGCGGTATTTTTGAGCCTCTTCTTCTTTTGTTTTAATTAGTTTGGAAGTGATAACTCCATCGAACGAAAAACTTTTTCGAACCGCATTTCGAGCCCCTTCACTTTCGTTAATCCATTCGGCAATTATATCTTGAGCACCTGCAATCGCCTCGTCGGAATTTTTTACTTCTGAGTTAATAAATGTAGAAGACATGCGTTTTACATCATCTGCATTTTGCTTCATAATCATTCGTGCGAGTGGTTCTAAACCTTTCTCTCGAGCTATCTCTGCACGCGTACGTCGCTTAGGTTTGTAAGGAAGATATATATCTTCTAATTCATTCGAAATCCAACAGTTATCAATGCGAATGCGCAATTCGTTGGTTAACTTTCCTTGTTCTTCGATTGTTGAAATAATGGTTAATTTCCGTTTTTCTAACTCAATTAATTTGTCAAATTGCTCCTTAATATTAGCTAATTGAACCTCGTCTAAACCATCGGTCATTTCTTTGCGGTAGCGACTAATAAATGGAATAGTTGCTCCTTCGTTGAGAAGATTTATTGTATTTCGAATTTGTTTTTCGGTACACTGAAGCGACGAAGAAATGAGTTTTAAAAATTGCGGATTAATAGGTATCATTAAAATCTATTGTAGATAGGATTGGATTTAATTTAACTTTGACTTTGAAAGAATTATTTTGAATTTTTTGAATCGAACCATTTTTTTACAAATAAAGCAGCATTTTCGCCATCGATAGCCGATGAAGTTATTCCACCCGAGTAACCAGATCCTTCACCAGCCGGAAAGAGCCCTTCAATTTGTGGGTGACATCCGGTTTCGGGGTCGCGAGGAATGCGCACAGCCGCCGATGAGCGTGTCTCCACTCCCACTACAACTGCTTCATTTGTTAAAAAGCCGTGCATTTTTTGATCGAATTTTTTAAAACCTTCGCGCAAACGACTTGAAATAAAATCGGGCAACCAAAAATGAAGTGGCGACGAAATCAGTCCAGGCATATACGAGCAATCGGGTAAATCGGCTGATACTTTTCCTTTTACAAAATCAATCATTCGCTGTGCTGGGGCTTTTTGACCTAAACCTCCATTATTTTTATATGCTAAATTTTCAATATATTGCTGATATTTCAATCCAGCAATAGCACCAAACTCTTTAAATTCTTCGGGGATATCTTCGGGACGAATTTCGACTACCATACCCGAATTTGCAAACGGAGAATTACGTTTAGAAGCCGACATTCCATTTACTACAATTTCGTTTTTTCCACTACCAGCAGGCACAATACGTCCGCCGGGACACATACAAAACGAATAAACGCCACGTTCGTTTACCTGTTCCACCAAATTATAATTGGCAGCAGGCAGATATTCATCACGCGTTTTGCAGTGGTATTGAATGCTATCAATCAAACTTTGAGGATGCTCTACACGCACGCCCATAGCAAATCCTTTTGGCTCTAATTCGATATTTTGATTGTATAGAATTTCGTAAATATCATGCGCCGAATGTCCTGATGCTAATATCAAAACTTTGGCATTATATGTATTTCCTTGTTCTGTTTTGCAGCCAATTATGGCATTATTTTCAATTAAAAATTCAACTACTTTTTCTTCGAAATGAATTTCACCACCACTGCTACGAATCGTATTACTCATGTTGCCAACAACCAACGGTAACTTATCGGAACCGATATGCGGATGCGCGTCAAATAAAATTTCTTCGGAAGCACCGTGAAGATGAAAAATTTCGTAGATACGTTGTGAATTCCCTTTCTTTTTGGAGCGTGTGTAAAGCTTTCCATCCGAAAAAGTACCAGCTCCGCCTTCGCCAAAGCAATAGTTTGATTCGGTATCGAAATTTTTATTCAAATTTAAGTGTGCAATGTCAATTTTACGTTTTTCGGCTTGTTTACCACGTTCGATAATGATAGGTCGTAAGCCATTTTCGATTAATTTGAGCGCTGCAAATAAACCCGCAGGACCAGCTCCAATTATAATAACTGGCTCTTTATCAGCAACATTTTTATAATCTAATGGTTGATATTTATTTTCTGGAGCCTTTTCGTCTATAAACACATCGAGCGTTAGATTAATTTTAGGAGACATTGAACGAGCATCTATCGATTTTTTTAAGGTTCGAAATGATGTAATTCTGTCGACTGAAACTTTGGTTTGTTTTGCTACCTGAGCTAGCAAAAGTTCGTGTTTTTCGGCTTGTTCAGGACTTAATATTAATTGAATTTGAGTTTGCATAATTTTATTCGACAATTGTTATGTTGCAAAGATAAGTATTTAAACATCAAATTCAGTTATTTGTTTTAGAATGAACATAACATTTTATGAGTTTTTTAGTAATTTATCAATCGAAGTTTGCAAATTTCTCACTATCTTTGCAATCGAAAAATATGAAAAAAAACAGTTCTATATATTTTTTGAATCAGCGCAACTTTCAACAATCAAGTTGTTTGGACGAATTGCCTTAAAATCTACGTAAACCAATATAAATCAGGAAGATTTGTGTTGGTTTTTTTTAGCTCCAAACCTTATTGGGGCAAAGAAAAAAGAAAAGATTATCAGTAATAATACCATGAGTAAAAACAGTTTAGTATCCATTTCCGATTATAGTAAGGATGAAATTCTTTCGATACTTTTATCGGCGGCAGATTTTGAAGCCAACCCGAATCGAAAAACTTTAGACGGAAAGGTAATTGCCACTCTATTTTTCGAGCCATCAACACGTACGCGCTTGAGTTTCGAAACAGCAGTTATTCGCCTTGGGGGCTCCATTATCGGTTTTTCGGATGCAGCCACGAGTAGTTCGTCGAAGGGCGAAACGCTTAACGACACTATTCACATGGTGAGTTGCTATGCCGATGCTATTGTAATGCGTCATCCGCTCGATGGCGCTGCTCGGTATGCCTCCGAAATATCTCCTGTACCAATTATTAATGCTGGCGATGGTTCGAATCAGCATCCATCGCAAACTTTGCTCGATTTGTATTCGATACTCAAAACGCAAGGAACGCTCGAAAATTTAACAATATGCCTTGTAGGCGATTTAAAATATGGGCGTACCGTACATTCGTTGCTGATGGCAATGTCGCATTTTAATCCAACTTTTAAATTTATTGCACCCGACGAATTGAAAATGCCCGAAGAATACAAGGTCTTTTGTAGGAAAAATGGTATAAAATTTACGGAGATAGCAGATTTAAACGAAAGTTTTAATGATGCCGACATACTATATATGACACGTGTACAAAAAGAACGTTTTCAGGATTTAATGGAATACGAACGAGTAAAAAACGTATATACACTTAAAAATGATATGCTTACAAAGTCGAAATCGAATTTACGCATTCTTCATCCACTTCCTCGAGTAAACGAAATAGACCCCGATGTTGATAACAATGAAAAGGCTTATTACTTTAAGCAGGCACAAAATGGATTGTATGTAAGGCAAGCAATTATGTGTAAAATGTTAACTCCAAACCCCTAAAAGAGGAAATAAGATAAAATTCGCATTCAATGGAAAAAAAATTAAAAGTAGCAGCGTTAAGAGATGGAACGGTGATTGATCATATTCCTTCGGATAAACTCTTTAAAGTTGTGCATATTTTGCATTTGGATACTTGTCTGAATCAGATTACATTGGCCAATAATCTCGAAAGTAAAAAGATTGGCTCCAAAGGATTGGTTAAAATTGCTGACAGAGCGCTTGCAGTAAACGAAACAAATAAATTGGCTCTTATTTGCCCTGATGCTAAAATAAACATTATCAGAGATTTCGAGGTGGTTGAGAAACGTCCGCTTGTTTTGCCCGATGAGATTCGCGAGGTAATACAGTGTGCAAATCCCAATTGCATCACGAATCATCAACCTATTCAAACGAGTTTTTATGTATTGAAAAATGCTAATTCCACAATGTTGAAATGTCGATATTGCGAACGCGAAGTAAAAGTAGAAGACGTGAAGTTGAAGTAATTAGACAATTTGAAAATTTGAAAATTTGAAAATGAAAGAAAAAAGTCATATTTCGTGGAAGCCAGGCACCATGATTTATCCGTTGCCAGCGGCGCTAATTTCGTGTGGAAGTAGTACAGATGAGTATAATTTGATTACTTTGAGTTGGATGGGTACAATCTGTTCAAATCCACCAATGTGTTATATATCAGTTCGTCCCGAACGACATTCATACGATATAATTAAGAGAAGTGGTGAGTTTGTTATCAACCTAACGAACGAAGATATGGCTTATGCTACCGACTGGTGTGGCGTGAAAAGTGGCAAAGATTTTAATAAATTTGCCGAAATGAAATTGACACCCATAAAAGGGGAAAAAGTAAATGCTCCAATTATCAAAGAATCACCGCTTTGCATTGAGTGTAAAGTGAAGGATATTATTCCATTAGGTTCGCACGATATGTTTATAGCAGATGTATTAAACGTACAAGCCGATACTAAGTATATTGATCCTGAGACTGATACCTTTGATTTGGCAAAGGCAAAATTAATAGCCTATTCGCATGGACATTATTATAAAATGGGCCAAGAAATTGGAAAATTTGGGTGGACAGTGCAAAAGAAGAGACCCCTAGCCCCTAAAGGGGAACTAAGCTAGTTTTGATTTTTTTTATTTTTTCACACACAAATCATTAATAAACAATACTAATATTTCTTATTCCCCTTTAGGGGTTAGGGGTCATGAAACACTTTATCAACCTTTCAACATGGAAACGTCGTGAACATTTCGAAGTCTTCAAGAACTTTGACGAACCATTATTTGGTATAACTGTTAGAGTTGAATGTATGGCAGCTTACACAAAAGCAAAGGAATTAAATTACCCGTTTTCGCTATATTATTTGTACTTGTCGATGAAAGCAGCCAACGAAATTGAGGAGTTTCGTTATCGAATTGAAGATGATAAAGTAATTTGTTACGACAGTGTGGGTGCAGGCCCAACTGTTTTTCGCGAAGATGAAACTTATGGTTGTGGATATATGCCATATAACCAAAATATTGAGGTATTTATGATGCAAGCAAAAGCAGAAACTGAGCGTGTAAAAGCCGAACGAGGATTGAAATTTCCATACACAGGTGAAGACATTATACATTATTCTACATTGCCTTGGGCTGATTTTACGTCGGTTAATCACGCCCGCAAATTGGCTGCATATCCGAGTATTCCAAAAATTACTTTTGGGAAAATCACGAAAGATGGTGAAAAAATGTGGCTTCCGGTTGATATTCACGTAAATCACGCTTTAATGGATGGTTTTCATGTGGGGAAATTTGTGGAACGCTTTCAGGAATTGTTGAAAACCCCTAACCCCTAAAGGGGAATAATAAATTTGTAACATCAATTAATTTAAATAGTTATGATAACACTTACTATCGAAAAATTAGATTTTGAATTAGAGAATTTAAAAAGCAAAAGTTTAATATTTGAATCTAATCAATCATATAAAGATTCTTATATCGAATTCATAAATTATTTCAAAAACAAAGATGGTTTTTTCAAAAATGATCTTATAATTGGGAGTCATTTTGTTTATGGTTGGATGCCTACAATACTTACTTTAAATTTAAATGAAGACTCTGAGGGCTATATAACATGTCTATTATTCAAAGTTAAAAATGGCAATTATATGCTTAATGAAGAAGAACTTGAAATAATAAAAAAGTGTATAAACAATTCAATGGTAGGAACTTCTAAGCTTTTGCATTTCATTAATCCTGAAAAATATGCCATATGGGATAGTAAGGTTTTTTATTACTTTTATCCTAATAGAAATTCAACAGCTGGTATTGAAAAACCTAAATTTTATCTTGAGTATCTAAAATTATTAACTGATATTACTTTGCAAAATGACTTTGATGTTTTATATTCTAAAATAGTTGAATTCTTGGGATTAAATTATGAAATTTCAAAGTTAAGAGCTATTGAATCATTGATATTTGAAGTTATGAGAAATAGGAAAATAAGTTAGAAAAATAAATAAACAACATATAAAAACGCCTCTCACAATCCCTTTAGGAGTTAGGGGTCAAATAAATTAAAAAATGAAAAGAGACCAGATTATTTTTGACATTATCGGACGTGAAAAACAGCGTCAGATGAAAGGTATTGAGTTAATTGCTTCGGAAAATTTCGTAAGCGAACAAGTAATGGAAGCTATGGGTTCGGTGTTGACCAACAAATATGCCGAAGGCTATCCAGGAAAACGCTATTATGGTGGTTGCGAGGTAGTTGACCAAAGCGAACAGATTGCTATTGACCGTCTAAAAGAAGTATTCGGTGCTGAATGGGCTAACGTACAGCCACACTCGGGCGCGCAGGCTAACGCTGCAGTGTTTTTGGCTTGCCTAAATCCGGGCGACAAGTTCTTAGGCTTAAATTTATCACATGGCGGTCACCTTTCGCACGGCTCATTGGTAAACAGCTCTGGAATTCTTTACAAACCATGCGAATATAACGTAAAAGAAGATACAGGCCGTGTTGATTACGACCAAATGGAAGAAGTGGCTTTACGCGAACAACCAAAACTGATTGTTGGTGGTGGCTCGGCTTACTCACGCGAGTGGGATTACAAACGTATGCGCGAAATTGCGGATAAAGTGGGTGCTTTGTTGATGATTGACATGGCTCACCCAGCAGGACTTATTGCAGCTGGCTTGTTGGAAAATCCTTTGAAATGGGCGCATATTGTAACTTCTACAACCCACAAAACATTGCGTGGACCTCGTGGTGGCATCATTTTATTAGGAAAAGATTTTCCAAACCCTTGGGGTAAAACAACTCCAAAAGGCGAAGTAAAAATGATGTCTGCCCTACTCGACTCAGCTGTATTCCCAGGAATTCAGGGTGGTCCGCTGGAGCACGTTATTGCTGCTAAAGCCGTTGCTTTTGGCGAATGCTTAGACCCATCGTACAAAGAATATCAAGCTCAGGTTCAGAAAAATGCTGCTGCATTAGCAAATGCACTAATTACTCGTGGATTTACAATTATTTCAGGTGGAACCGACAATCACTCAATGTTGGTGGACTTGCGTTCAAAATTCCCTGAATTGACAGGTAAAGTAGCCGAAAAAGCATTGGTAGAAGCCGATATCACTGTAAATAAAAATATGGTTCCCTTTGATAGCCGTTCAGCTTTCCAAACTTCAGGCATACGCTTGGGTACTCCAGCTATCACAACTCGTGGTGCTAAAGAAGATTTAATGGTTGAAATTGCTGAAATGATTGAAATAGTACTTTCGAATGTTGATAACGAAGCTGTTATCACTTCGGTTCGCGAACGTGTGAATAGTACAATGGAAAAATACCCGTTATTTGCGTATTAAAATAGTGGTAAGAAAGTAAGAGGTAAGAAATAAGTAATTTGTACATAGATTTAAAAGTTATATGTCAGAAAATTTAGATTACAACGAAAAATATAGACTAAGAACTAAAAAATTTGCTGTTGCAATTATTTTATTCTACGCCAAATATTGTAAACAAACAGAAGAATTACGTGTAATTGGGAAACAGCTGTTACGGTCGGGAACTTCGGTAGCAGCTAATTTCAGAGTAGTTACACGTGGAAGATCTCATGCTGAACGTTTTTCTAAAATGTGTATTGTAGTTGAAGAAATTGACGAAACACAATTTTGGTTTGAATTGATAGAAGAGGCAGAACTTCTCGATAAATCAACTTTTACAAGTATTAAAAATGAAATAGATGAACTTGTAAAGATTTTCACAGCAAGTAAAGCTAACATGAAAAAATAACAAATTACTTACTTCTTACTTTTTTACCTCTTACTTCTAAGTATTTATGACAGAACATATCTTCGAACTTTCTGAACATACAGACTCTACCGTCTTTTACGGTGTGAATAATAACAATATTCAGTTATTGAAAAACTTACATCCAAACCTACGTTTAATGGCGCGTGGTCATGTTGTAAAAATTTCGGGAAGCGATGACGAAGCTGATAGATTGATAGAAAACATAAAAAGAATTGAACGGTTTTGTTTGGATAATAATTCGTTATCAGAAGAAAATATCATTGAAATTGTAAAAGGCAGTGTACCCACCGAAATTCGGTTCGATAATCTTATTTTGCACGGAATTAATGGTAAATCCATTATGGCACGCACTCCAAACCAACAAAAATTGGTTAAAGATTTCGAAACCAACGATTTACTTTTTGCAATTGGTCCGGCAGGTTCAGGTAAAACGTATACAGCCATTGCGTTAGCTGTTCGCTCATTGAAAAACAAAGAAATTAAAAAAATTATACTCAGTCGTCCGGCTGTGGAAGCAGGCGAAAAGCTTGGTTTTTTGCCTGGCGATATGAAGGAAAAGATTGATCCATATCTGCAACCGCTTTATGATGCTTTGCAGGACATGATAACTCCTTTGAAATTAAAGGAATACATGGAAAATGGTACTATTCAGATTGCACCATTAGCTTTTATGCGTGGACGAACACTAAGCGATGCCGTAGTAATACTTGACGAAGCACAAAACACCACCACCATGCAAATCAAAATGTTTTTGACACGTATGGGGTTGAATACCAAAATGATAGTTACGGGCGATATAACACAAATTGACTTGCCATATTCTCAAAAATCCGGATTAAAAGATGCTTTGGAGGTTTTGAAAAATGTGAAAGGCATCGCCAAAGTTGAATTTGATGTAAAAGATATTGTACGACATAAATTGGTACAACGCATTGTGGAAGCGTATGAGAAAAAGGAAAAAGATACGCAAAAACCAACTGATGAGAAAGAAAAATTGAAACTTAATAAAAACAAATAAACTCAACAATATGAATGCACTAACAAACACCGATTTCCATTTCGATGGACAAACAAACGTATATCACGGCAAGGTACGTGATGTGTACACTGTAAAAAACGACTTGCTGGTTATGGTTGCAACCGACCGTATTTCGGCATTCGACGTGGTTTTACCAAAAGGAAT
>CAMDNO010000090.1 GCA_945902955.1 Porphyromonas cangingivalis | reverse complement strand
CGTCGGTTAACTTCGAATGCAATATTGAGCGCATACTCAAAAGCAGCACCCTGACAAGTTGCCATCGGATTACCTGTACCAATCAAAAAAGTTTGTTTTTCACCTTTTTCCATGCGTGCAAAATGCTCCTGCAGTTTTTCCCAGGTGTGGGCGGCGTGGTCGTAGGTACAAACCGAGAGGCTGTTTTTGTCTGGCCCTAAGCCTTCGGTGGCAGCAAAATTCAGTTTTGGGCCGGTAGCATTAATTAAAAAATCGTATTCCACATTTTCAGTCAATCCTTTTTTGTCGCCCGAAACATATTCGACACTTACAAACGATTTAGATAAGGTTTCATCACCATCGGGGAAAATAGAAACGGCTTTTGCTTGTTTGTAAACAATACCCTGTTTTTTGTAAACCGGCGCTAGCGGAAAAATAACCTGACTGGTTTTCATCAACCCGATACCTACCCAAATATTGGAAGGTACCCATTGATAGTTGGAATTAGGACTCACCATCACCACTTCGTGCGATTTGCCCAATTTACGACGAGCTGTAAGTGCAGCAGTATGACCGGAAATTCCGGCACCCAAAATAAGAACTTTTGCCATAAATATTTAGATTAGTAATTGATTAACTGGTAATAGAACATTTTATAAAAAGTAAAGAACAAATGTATTATTTTTTTTCGAAATAATCCTCTATTTTTCCATAAAAATAACATTAAGCTGTGCTAAAACATAATTTGCAAAGCCAATTCCGGATAAGCGGTTGAATTGTAATTGTAAGGAAAAGCGGATACATCTTTTCGTACTTTTACCGCATATTTAAACCTTATTTTTTGTTGTTTTTTGTCCAAGAGACTTCGACCGTGTATCCAGTCGTACAAATACGAACCTGCTATCAGGCCCACCGAAGCCAAAGCAATGTAATAATCTGATTTTGACTCGTCGGAGTTTAAAGTCTGATAATTAAACACATCCGACCAAAGTCCATCTTTATGGAAGTTGACATATACCAAGCCACCATAACCAGCTAAACGCGTACCAACCAAAATCCAGCCGGTTGTTTTATCTTTTACTTTGAAATGGATTAAACCCGGAACAATCATCGCCTCCATAGCATCCATCAATCGCAAATTGGTGGAAAGTGTTTTAAATTCTTCAAAACTCATACTATCAGCTATTTGTGGGATGCTGAAATGGTCGTTCAGGTTACGTTTAAACACATCAATATCTTGGGCTGAAGCTTTAATTGTGAATAAAATCACCATTAAAACGAAACTGAATTTTTTCATACTGAATTATTTTTTGTTTTAACAAACACAAAGGTACGCTATTTCTTTTACACATTTCCCTAAAAAAGCCATCAAAATGAAGGTTCCAAATGTGATATATATCACGTTTGGAACCTTCTGTTTTTTTTTAATATGTAATTGAAAATATTAAATGATATGTTTTATTCTGACCTCCAACCCCAAAGGGGCATTGACGTCAAGCTAATTCAAGTTTCGACCCCCAAACCCCCAAAGGGGGCCTCAGACGCAGTATCTATAAATCTTCCTATCTTTTGGTAGAGAATATGTCTTAGCCCCCTTTGGGGGTTGGGGGTCAAATGACAACTGATTTAAGAAACATATCAATAATAAATCGTACTTACTTATGTAAGATAGAAACTAAATCCTTACTCCTTTATCATTTTCATGCGCACTGTTTTGTTTTCGTTGTTTACTTGCACCACATACATTCCTTTGGGTAAATGACCAACCGATACCACCGATGCTGACGATACCTGTGTTTTTTGACAAACTTTACCCGTCATATCCATGATTGCTATTTCTGCATTGCCGGCAAAACCATTGATGCTAAACTGATTGCGAACCGGATTAGGCGAAATTTGTAACGAAAGATTGTTATTTGGGTTTTCTAAACTTGTACCAAGGTCTTGTCCACCGTCAGTAATTGTCCAAAGATTAGTACCACCCGCAAGCGTACCACGTGCTGTGGCTGCTGCGCCTGCCGTGTATTTACTATTTCCACCGCTGAATACTACATTTGGTTTTACTGTTTGTGCTGCCCAACCTATTAATAGCGCATCGTAGTTGGCGGTAGAGAGTGTTACATTCTTGAACATATTTTCCATCTCTGTTACTTTACTTATATTCCAACTTCCAATATTTTGATTAAAGGAAGTTCCTTGAAACATATAACTCATATTTGTAACATTACTGACATCCCAGTTACTAATGTTTTGATTGAATGCAGAAGCATCTAAAAACATAGATCTCATATTTGTAACCGAACTGGTATTCCAACTATCAAGATTGGTAATAGAATTTTGATCTATAAATGAAAAACAACCGCCCAAATTAGTAACAGTAGTCGGAAGAGTTGTAGGTACACTTGTTAGGTTATCTGCTTCAATGAATGCTCCGGTAAGATCAGTTAATCCAATAGAGCCAAAATCACTAATAGATGTCAGATATTCAACACCAGCCCAAGCAGAAAATGCTCCGAACCAAGTTAAACTTCCACTGATGCTTACGGTATAAGTGCCGGCAGTGGCAAAAGTATGCGGTTTGTCGCCTGTGGTGGTAAAATTTTCGACAGCTGTGCCATCGCCCCAGTTCACGGTGCAGTTTACCGTACCATTAAGTGGCAAACTGATGCTTTGACTTGCAGCGGTAGTGGTGAATTTGAGTTTCATGGACGGCTTCGTTACATTAATAAACACTGAGTAGGAGGTGGTTATGTAGTTTGCGTCATCAGTTGGCGTGAAAATCACACTCAGTTCCTGATTATCTCCGGCAGCTAAAACAGAACCAATTGCCGGGCTATACACAAACGTACCTGCTACATCGGCGGTAGCATTCAGCTGTGTAGCGCTTAGTGCGGTACCCGAAGCAATATCGGCAGGATTGCTCCATGTAATAAGCGGTTTGTTTTTTACCTTTAGTGTTTGGGTTGCAGTAGCGGCTTTCCAGCAACCGTTACCAGCCTGCGTGGCGGTGATGGTGCAAGTACCGGTGCCTATTATTTGTAGGGTCGCCCCGTTGGTGCCCGTGCATTTTGCCACGCTCTCGTCGGAACTAGCAAATACGACAGCATCAACATAAGCATTGGTGGCGGCAGATACCGTGAAATCGGCATCGCCTACCGCTTTATCGGTCAAGGCATTGAAGGTAACGGTTTGCCCGGTTTGCTCCAATACCAGCAGGTGCTCGAAGCCGGCTATGGGCTTGCCCCACGGTATGGTGGAAGTAATCTCATTTCCGTGATATTCAAATCTTTGGACTGCAGTTATTCCTACTAATTTACCATCCGTAGAGGTTGCAAAAGAATAGGCATTTTTAGTTTTGATACCTCCAATTGCTAATGAGCTGCTTGCTATTTGAAATAAACAAGAATTGCAGGCATCAGAAAACGGTCTATAAGTAGGAATCAACTGACTGGTTGCAAGTAACATTTTTTTTGCTGAGACATCCCAATAATAATAACCAGCCGGAAACGGAAGTTTTGGTCCACCAATACCATTGCTGCCTATTCCTGCAAAGCAAGGTCCTCCATTAGCCCCCATATATTGATAACTTGCAGAAATTTCATTGAATTTTTCAGTATTGGTATTAACAGGGGTGGTGGAATTACCAGAGGATGTGGCTCCCCAGTTCCACAGGAGGTCGTCCTGTTTCAGCGCTAAAGACGTGTTGCCACCGGCGGAGATTTTCTTCCATGTTTTATCTGTGCCTATTTGCACGGGTGTGGTTTGCGTGGTGGTGGTGGCGTTGCCTACCTGCCCCACGGAGTTGTAACCCCATGCCCAAAGAGAGCCGTCGGTTTTCAGGGCTATCGTGTGGAATGCACCGCACTCCACTACCTTCCAGTCGTTGTCAGCGCCTATCTGCACCGGGGTAAGCGAGGCGGTGGTGGTGCCGTTGCCAAACTGCCCGTAGCTGTTGTCGCCCCAGGCCCAGAGTGTGCCGTCGGTTTTAATGGCAAGGGTAAAGTTTTCGCCGCCATCAAATTGTTTCCAATCGGTGTCCGAGCCAATCTGTACAGGCGAGATTTGGTTGGTGGTGCTGCCGTCGCCCAGCTGTCCGGCATTGTTGTAACCCCATGCCCAGAGTGTGCCGTTGGCTTTCAGGGCTAAGCTGTGGTACTTGCCACAGGCCACATCAATCCAGTCGGCATCGCTGCCAATCTGCGTTACCGATGTAAGGTTCATGGTGGCGCCGTCGGTGGTGCCAGTACCAAACTGTCCGTAGGTGTTTTTACCCAATACGCCGATGCGTCCGGCGTAAGCGGAGGTTGCTGTGAGAAGTAACATGCCGCAAAGAAATAGAAAGCTAAGTCGTTTCATATTAGTGTTATTTGTGCCAATCAGGCAATTTTTTTTTTTAATATATAAATCAGAAGCAACAAATCAAAAGCACCCGATATTCCCGATTTATTATACTAGAAGAAAGCAGAGATAAGCCCAACAAAGCTTATCTCTGCTTTTCCAAACAGAATTACTCCTTTATCATTTTCATGCGTACGGTTTTGTTTTCGTTGTTTACTTGCACCACATACATTCCTTTGGGTAAATGACCAACCGATACCACCGATGCTAATGATACTTGTGTTTTTTGACAAACTTTACCCGACATATCCGTGATGGTAATTTCTGCATTGCCGGCAAGACCATTGATGCTAAACTGATTGCGAACCGGATTGGGTGATACTTGTAACAAAAGCATGTTATTCGTATTTTCAACACTTGTGCCAATATCTTGTCCGCCATCAGTAATAGTCCAAAGATTTGTACCACCTTTAAGCGTACCACGCGCTGTGGCTGCTGCGCCTGCCGTGTATTTACTATTTCCACCGCTGAAAACTACATTTGGTTTTACTGTTTGTGCTGCCCAACCTATTAATAGCGCATCGTAGTTGGCGGTAGAGAGGGTAATACCAGAGAACATATCCGTCATATTAGTAACAACGGCAATATTCCAACTTCCAATATTTTGATTAAATGCCGTTGCTCCATTAAACATACCCGACAAATTTGTTACCTTACTTACATTCCAACTTTCAATGTTTTGATTAAATTTCGGAGCATTAAAAAACATATACGATATATTTGTTACGTTACCTACATTCCAACTTCCAATGGGCTGATTAAATGCCGGTGCTGCATTAAACATTGAAGACATGTTTGTTACGCTACTAACATCCCAGCCGCCAATGGGCTGATCAAATACCGTTGTAGCACCAAACATGAAATTCATATTTGTTACCTTGCCCACATTCCAACTCCCTATGCTTTGATTAAATGCTCGTGCACTATAAAACATATACGACATATCTGTTACGCTGCTTACATTCCAGTTGCCTATGTTTTGATTAAATGCACTTGCAACACTAAACATACGCGCCATATTTGTAACGTGGCTCACATCCCACAAATCGAGATTTGTAATAGATGCTTTGGTATTAAAATAAAAGCAATACGATAAATCGGTAACTATTGTTGGCAAAGCAGCTGGTACACTTGTCAGGTTATTGGCAGCATAAAATGCACCCGACAATGATGTCAAACCAAGCTCCCCAAAACTGGACACTTCGGTTAGATATTCAGCGCCAGGCCATGCGCTATAGCCCCTTCCAAACTGCGTTAAACTTCCGTTTATGCTTACAGTATAAGTGCCCGCTGTAGCAAAACTGTGATAGAGTGTACCACTAATATTGACATTTTCGTTAGAAGTGCCATCGCCCCAATTTACAGTACAGTTTACAGTACCAAAAAGAGGTAATCGAATGATCTGATTGGCAGCAGTAGTGGTAAACACCAGTTTCATTGGGTTACCATGCGAAAAACCTTGCCAAGCCAGCGCCGGATAACCATTGTTATCGGTTGAGTTCAACGTCCAGGTTGTTGGGAAATCCCAACCGGTGAAAGTAGCTTGCGCTTTCATTTCGGCAGTGGTTTTGCCTGTAGCGCCATTGTTGCTTGTCCCTGTGGTTGTAGCCACCAAGCCATCAACATCTGCATCAAAATAACAATTGGTGATTGTACCCGATGTGTAATTACCAACAAAACCATTGATGGTAGTAGGACGATCTAATCTCATTATGGGATTATTAACTTTTGATGGAGCTAACTCAGGAGCTGACCCTAATGTTACAATCGAATGGCTGTAACATTTACTAATAGTTCCATCAACAAAATCTGTTGTTCCGGCAAAACCACCTATTTTATCAGTTCCTGTTACTGTTCCGGTAGCGTAACTATTCGTGATATTGACAGAACTCATCATGTTATTAATTACACCAGCAAAACCACCAACATTAGTACTACCAGTCACATTACTTGTGGAATAACAACTGTTTACAGTGGCATCGGAGATAACTCCTGCAATACCACCTACATACATTGCTGTACTTCCTGTTACAGTACTGGTAGAAAAGCAGTTGGTTATAGTTTCACAACCTGCATTGCCAATCAGCCCACCAATGTATTGAGTTCCTCCTGTTACAGTACAAGTGCTATTGCAATTGCTTACTGATTTAGAAACCGAGCCAATTAAACCTCCAATTGAATGACCTGAACCAGTAACTGATCCCGAAGAACTGATATTAGAAACTGTACCATAACTCAAACCTACAATTGTACCTACTTGATTCACACCAGTTATATTGCAATTTGTCAATTTCAAATTACTTAAAGTTGAATTCATATCTGCAAATCCAAATAATCCCACTGCACTTGATGCTCTATTAATAGATAACCCGCTAATCGTAAAGTTTTGTCCATTGTAATTGCCCGAAAAGCTTGTTGTAAAGTTTCCAATAGGTGAAAAGCCATCTCCCCTCGACCAACCACTTGTAGCCGTAGCATCAATATCAGCCGTTTGGATAAAATACATACCTGCAGCCCAATAGGCAGAGTTAAAGCATAGAAATTCTAAATCGGCAAGTGCAGCAATTTTGTAAGGATCTGCCTGTGTACCTGCGCCACCAGAGAATAATTGTTCTCCAGTTCCGGTAATCGTAAACGTGTATGGATTTTCATCAGCATCCTGATTGTCAAACGAAACAGTCGCTGTTTTTGAACCTGTGCTTGTCGGCGTAAAGCGAATAGTAAATGTAGCAGAACCTGCATTGGCTACCGTTGTAGGATTTGTTCCCTGTAAACTGAACTGGTCGGAATTGGTGCCTGTAATGCTGAAATTGCTCAAGGTAGAAGCAGCAGCTCCGGTGTTTTCGATTGTAAAAACAACATCTGTATTGGTGGCAGTAATCTTGCTACCAAAATCGTAAGTGCTTGTGCCATCAACAATGGCTGTTGAGCCTTGTTTTAAATCAATTTCGGGGGAAGGAAAAACCTGCCAAGCCAAATACGGATAGCCGTTATTATTGGCATCTATTTTCCAAGTTGTTGGAAAATCCCAACCTACAAAAGTGCCTTGCATTTTCATTTCGGCAGTGGTTTTGCCTGCGCCGCCGTTATAGCTTGTACCAGCTGTTGTAGCCGCTAAGCCATCAATATCTGCATCGAAATAACATTCTGTGCTAGTGCCATTAGAGCTTAACCCGATAAAACCACTCACATTGGTAGTGCCATTTACCACCGAACTACAGTAGCAATTTGTAATTCTCCCAGTAGAAATATCTACATATCCTGCAAAACCACCCACTAGAATCTCTCCGGCAACAATTCCCTTAGCGTAACAATTTGTGAATGTAAAAGGATCAACACCTCTACCAATAAAGCCACCAACTCTCACATTTCCTGATACGTTGCTTGCGCTAAAACATTTGATGAAATCTGAATTATTAGTTGTACCGACAAAACCGCCTACACTACCTGTTGCAGTTACCGTACCGGCAGAAAAACAATTGGTAAAACTTCCTGTAAACGATAAACCTAAAAATCCACCAACATCGACACTTCCATTCACAGCACACGAACTATTGCAGTTTGTACAATTGCCACCTTGACCTATAAATCCACCAATCTTATTTACGCCTGAAACAGAACCCGATGAACTGCTATTTGAAATAGAACCTGAACTACTACCAATAAGCGCACCTACATAATCTTTACCTACAATATTGCAACTTACTAATTTTAAATTGCTAATAGTAGCAGACGAAGAAGTATAACCAAAAAATCCAACGTAAGAAGCAGTTGGGCGATTAATGTACAAACCAGTAATGGAATAACCTTTTCCATCGTAATTTCCGCGAAAATCCAGATTAGCGTTTCCAATGGGAAAAAAGCCGTAGTATCCACCTGCTCCATTGTCATTCCAAGTACTAGTAGAACTGGCATCGATATCGGCAGTTTGGATGTAATACTTACCACTTCCCCAATAAGTGGAGTTTCCTGATAGGATTTTTAAATCGTTCAAGACCGCAATCTTGTAAGGATCTGCCTGCGTACCACTACCACCACCAGAAAAACCGGGCAATACGGCTCCATACATTGTAGCTGTCGTCATAAGCCAAATACTGACTAAAAAAAGTTTAAAAATTTTGTTCATAATGATTTGATTTTTGTGCGCATTTTACAGTCTTCTTTTCAAGTTGCAAAAGAGCGGGGTTTGAAAATTTAATTTATTTATATTGATATTTTATTTACAGATAAAAAAAACGATACAAACGCAATTTGAATCACGTTTGTAACGCTTTATTTTTCACTTGTTTTTTTTACATAAAATTCGAACTTTATGCTAAACCATTATTTACTTTAAACGGGTTATCCGAATTTACCTCAAGCATTCCTGTTTCTCTTGGCCCAACTACTGGCATTGATGCCAAAGCAAGTGAGATTTCGTTATCGAGCTCTACCTTCATTATTTGAGGCAGATTGTATGTTTTCTTTTCCATTACGTTTTCCATTATTTTTTTATTTAATAATAATTTTAGTTGTTGTTTCTGCTCCGTTGCTAATTACCTTAACCATATACATGCCTGTATTAAGTTTGAAGTTTACAGTTTGCAATTGTGTCGTAGTTATAGCATTGTAAACTTTTTGACCTACTGCATTATAAATAGCATAACTACTATTTGAAGGTGCAGCCACCATTAGTTGGTTATTGGCATTTACAAATACATTTACAGCATTCTCGCCATTTTTGTCCACTCCGGTGCTAATACCTGGTGCGCGGAACAACAAGCTGAAACGGTTTTCGTTGTTTGCTGTGGCGGTAGTGGTGCTAAAATTGTATTCCGTTTCGGGATACAATTCTGTTTGTGTTTTTTCGGTTTTGTCTAACAAATAAATGCGTGTGCCGCTTACAAAATTAGCCATTTCGCTTACTTTCAAACTCAACGAAGCAGATTCTTTCAGGCTAAAACCTAAAGGAAGCTCCATATTGTCGGTGAGTGCATTTAATCCGTTAATAACCAAGTTTTCGCTGCCAGCTTTGGTATATAATTCGGGCATCTCATCGTTGTCGCTTGGCATTTTGGGCGAATCGTAGTTGTCGAAAGTGTTGGCTGCATTGGCATCGAAGTAAACCAATGTTTCGTCGCTAGCAATACCTTTTCTCAATTGTAAACGTAAGCTGGCACGCTCAGTTACTTTTGGCGCTTTAAACTTGTTCAGGTCTGCATCGCGGTGTTCGCGCATATCGTTTGCAAAACGTACGGTTGTAGAAGGCGTTCCGCTATTCACACGAATCCAGAAACCTTGCATTGGAGGTATTTTACCTGTAATAGCTGTATTGGCAGTTCCATTGCTGGTTACATACGTGCCACCATCGCCATTATAAGTAACAAAAGTATAACCACCAGTTGTATTTTGGGTGCGATACCAGAAAGTACGACTAATATTTGCATTGGTAGCGTTAGCAATTATTTTAGCCCAGTCTAAATACGAAGGATAAGGATTACCAACCAAATTGAAACCGCGACCAGTACCCGATTCGGTACGTGTAACCACAACATCAACGTTGCCGGCATTGGTAGTGCCATCGAAGCTAAGCGTACCGGTAGTTCCTGGATCAACAGCATCGGCTATTTGAATGTATCCTCTGCCTCGTGTAAGTGTACCCGACGATTTTGCATCCCAATTTTTGGTTACTTCGTTCCATTCCACTACTTCCACACCACGGCTTAATTCCTGATATCCGGCATCCGACAGCGGTGAGCTAATATACCAGTTGCGACCAGCTGTAACGTATTGCTGTACAGAAGCATTGCTCAACGGACTGTCGCCCAAAACAGTAGCTGTACCATCTGCTGAACTTTCGAGGACCACTCCGGCAGTTGCACCAAGCGTTTGTGCTCCCATCGACAGTTTAGCAGTAGGAGCAAGTATCAGTTTGTTGATTGTAATGTTTTGATCTAAAGTAAGCGTAGCTCCGTCAGCCACTTCCACATCCGATGTACTTGTTAACCCAAGGGTAGACGCATTTTTAGCAGTTGTAACCTGAATAACTTCTGGTGTATACACTTGCCAAGCCAAATACGGATAGCCGTTATTATTGGCATCTATTTTCCAAGTTGTTGGAAAATCCCAACCTGTAAAAGTCGCTTGAGTTTTCATTTGCACGGTGGTTTTGCCTGTTCCGGCTGCACTTGTTGTTTGTCCAGAAGTTTGGGTGTTCCAAAAGCAATTGCTGATTACTGAATTCTCGGGGAAATCTTCTCCCAAAAGACCGCCGACTCCATATGTTCCATTTACACTTCCTGTGCTATAACAATTGTTGATTGTGCCCCCATTAAATCCTATAAGACCGCCGATATTAGTCATTATTCCCACTATACTTCCAGTACTATAACAATTGATTATTGTTGCCTCATTTTCTCCCAGAAGACCGCCGACATGGCTATTTCCATTTACACTTCCTGTGCTATAACACTTGCTGACTGTTCCAAAATTAATTCCCACAAGACCGCCGACACAATCTTTTCCTGTGATAGCTACATTAAGCAATCCAATGTTTTTGATTTCTCCAGTTTCAGGATATCCAAACAGCCCAACAAAATCTATAGTTGGTCTGTTTATGTATAAACCTGTAATTGTAAATCCTTGCCCATTGTAATTGCCTTGAAATGTTGTCAAATTGTTTCCAATAGGCGAAAAACCGTAGTATCCACCAGCACCATTGCTATTCAAAGTACTTGTAGAACTGGCATCAATATCGGCAGTTTGCTTAAAATACCTTCCTGCCACCCAATGAGCGGTAGTTGTAGACAGAGTGTTCAAATCGGCAAGTGTAGCAATTTGATAAGGATTGGCCTCAGAACCTTCGCCACCTGAAAAAGATGGCAATCTATAGCCATACATAACAGTAGTTGACATAAGCCAAATACTGACTAAAAAAAGTTTAAAAATTTTGTTCATACTGATTTGATTTTTGTGCGCAATTACAGTCTTATTATACAAGTTGCAAAAGCGCGGGTTTTGAAAATTTTGATTTATTTGTATTGATATTTTAAGATATATGTTTAAATATTGAATAAAATGAGAATATTAATTCGGAAAATAAAACTTTGTAGCGAAAATTGCTACATGCGTGTAATAGTAAATGTGTCGTAATTTATATGGTTGATATTCAGTTGTTTGGGTGCTGCAAACATACAACATTATTTTTGATAAAACAACTATTTTTAGTGGACAAAATGGGTACTTTTGAAAAAAAATAATTTTTACATTATTTTAATTTTCACACTAAAGGTGGAGTAAAATGCAATAATTTTGGGCATAATTGTATAGCACCGTACAAGCAGTAGGTGAGCGTGGGTAGAATTTAAGCTAAGTTAAATGCTTAATAATTGAGAATAAAGTGTGGCGTTTGAAGCAAATACAGCATCGGAGATTTGCTGTTTATAAAGGTTGATATTTTCAGTTTCGTTGGGAATTTGGGTTAAAATTGCCATAATATCCGAAACCTGATAGATTTGGATAGCTGCTAATTTTGTCATCCAGGGTTTTAAAAGCGCTATTTCGTGGGCGGTAAGTACAATATTTTGCTGCTCCAACTCCTGTTTTAAAGTTTGGTCGGATATGGTTTTACCTTCGAGCGTAAAAGTGAACAACACACCACCATCAAAATTTTTGGCTTCGATGGTTTGTCCGTGTGCTTCCACAGCCATTCGGCAAAATGCAAGCCCTAAACCAGATGATTTATAAGCTTTTGTATCTGCTTTTGTTAGCTGTACGTATTTATCAAATATAGCATGGAGCGCATTTTCGGGAATATTTTCGCCGTAATTTTTAATGCTAATAGCTATCTTATTTTCTTCGATTTTGTTTGCCGAAATTTCAATAGTTTGGTTTAAGGGCGAAAATCGGATAGCATTGGTCAACAGATTTTCCAATATGCGAACTACAAGCTCTTTGTCGGCCCATACAGTCAAATCGGCAGTTTGTATAGTTATCTTCAGGTTTTTTTCAATAAGCGAAATTTCGATACTACTCAAAGCCAGTTCTATTAATTCTTTAAGGGGATGCCATTCCTTATTGAGTTTAAATTCCGATTGTTCGTATTTATCCACATCCAAAAGGTTGGTTATCAGCAGTAGCATTCTTCCCGCCAGGTTGTTCACTATTTTGTCGTTGGTTTTCACCAATATCTGTCCCAGCGGGTTTTTCAGGTCGTGTACCAAGGTGCTGGTAAGTGTCCGTTTAAACAAATCCAATTTTTCGAGCTCCTTGTTTTTTGTGGCTAATTCCATAGTTCGCTCAGCCACAATGGCTTCCAATCGTAGCTTGTCTTTTTCGAGTTTGCGGTTATTCAGTTTCAGTACGGCAACTAACAATACCAGCCAAAATGCAAACACAAGGACATAGAAAGGGTATTTCAGAAAAGCAAGCTCATTTTTGCTGTAGCTAAATAAATAATAAAACAAGCGCGTATTGTAAAACAAGTAATTGTTGGCATTGTAATTCAACACCGTAATTTGCTTATTTTCGGGGAATGGTGTAAATTCTTGGTCAATTTTGAATGTGGCATTTATACTAAAATTTTCCGAAAATACCGTGAGTACATTATTGCGAAAAGCCACGAATTCGGAGTTTTTATCTTTGTCGATATCTACAAAACCATACGAATGCGCAATGTCGGTAAGCTCGTTTTGGAGTTCGAGTTTTTCGTTATTCAAAAAAAGTGTTTTATCAGCATAAAATATCAATTTGCCTTTTTGGGTAAAAATATCGGTATAATTGTGGGGTAATTTTATTTGTTTCAGCACCTTACCTTGCAAATTGCAAACCGTTACTAATTTGCAGCGTTTGTTGTCGGGCTCATCAATTTGCGCATTGGTAAACGCCACAATATGCGGCACATCATCAATATCCACCAGCACGGATTTCGTAAAATTTGTCCATCCAAAATACTCAATGGGCATAAATTCAAAATCCAGTTGCGCATTGTAAAGTAATATATAGGATGCAAAATCGCCAAACTGATATTCCAAATGCTTTACCGATTGGTACATTTCCAACGTATCTTTGTTGGTAGAATTTCGAAGTCCTTCGGCCTCCTTGGGCGAAATGGTATTGCCGGTCGACCGCACGTAAGTGGCTAACAGCAAGCTTTTTCCATTATAGCTGAATGGTTGTACTTCGGGCGTAACCAAGCTATTTAGTTTGGTTTTGATAAGCTTTTTTTGCCTAAAATCATACTTGTAGATATTGCGGGGCTGCACCGAGTAGCCACCCTGCAGGTCGAAATAAATAGCAGAGCCGGTACAAATTATAAAATTGTTAGCCACATCGGGTTTATCATTGTGTCGGCCAATGGAGTCTATTGCAATTTTTTCTATGGGATATAAAAGTTTCTTTTTTGCATTATAAGCAAGAATATTTAAATAAGCACTATTGTTTTTTACCGAAACAAAAAGCAATTCTTTGGCTCTGTTTCCATCTATGTCGGCATAAGTAAACATTTTACCAATAAACTGCTCATCGTCTCTGAAAATATAAATTTGGTTCAATTTATTGCCTCGCCACAGCTCCACAGAATGTCCAGAACTGTTTATATTGTGATGACGAATTTTTTCAGGAATCTGGTCATTATTTATATCGACTAAATAATCCTGTTCTGCCTCCTCCTTATCCCATACCGAATCGAGTTCGAGTATGTACGACTCAAAATAGGTATCGGGGATAGTTTGCCGCACCAATATGGTAAATAGCAACGCTATAAGGACTAATAACAGGTAAATAAAGTGTTTCAAACTGCTTATTTGGTTTTTAATCAATTTGTTGAATAAACTGATAAAGTGTTTCCATCGAATCAAGATTGAGTTTCATTTTAAGTCTCGATTTTGACTTTTTCACAGCTTCGACACTATGATTTGTAATGGACTGAATTTCTTTTGATGTAAAATTGAGTTTAATAAGTGTACATAATTTCCTGTCGTTTGGCGACAAATCAGTGCATTTTTTTTGTAAGTTAATAAAAAATGTAGGGTGTACTTTCTCAAAAAAAGTTTCAAATTCGGACCAATTTATTAGTTTGCTTTTCGATTTGCAATGCGAAATGATTTTTTTGATAAGCGAATTTCCCTCTTCCGAAACAAAATTTTGTAGTGCTTCTAAGTCTGCAACAAATTGCATAGCATCCTGACTATTTTCGAGTAGTTGTAGTTTTGCAGCCATCAGCGCGGCAGTTTTTTTCTCGAGTTTGTGTTTGCTTATAGCAATTTCTTGTTGCGAAATGCGATTTTGCAACTCAATATTCTTATCGTAAGCTTGACGAAGGCGAATCATCGATTTTATGCGAGCAAGAATTTCAACCACATCAAACGGTTTACGAATATAATCGTTGGCTCCGGCAGCAAGTGCCATCTCAAGGTTTTGAGTTGAGGTCATTTTTCCGGTGGCCATAATTACGGGAATTAGCTTTGTTTCAGACGTTTCGCGCAGGCGTTTTACCACTTCCAGCCCATCCATTTCAGGCATATCCCAATCGAGAATAATGGCATCGGGCATATAGCGCTGCGCCAAATCGAATGCAACAACTCCATTGGTAGCGCTATAAATTTGATAACTTTCAGTTGCCAAAGCTTCGAAAAGGAATTTAAGATTCTGAGGTTCGTCGTCGGCAAGAAGTATTTTGTAAGGCTTTACTAAATTCATTTTCCATGTATTTTATATAAGTGAATATTCGTATTTTTAAACAAATATAAATTGTAGAATTAATATTCTATTTTGGGGTTCAAAAATAATAATAAAACATGGAAGTACAATTAGTTGTTGTTGTTGTTGTTGTTTGAGTGCCATTTTTGCTAAGTTTGGGTTTCGAAATTGTTTGCCGCGGAGCAAAGGCAATGGCGGTAGCGTAAATATTGTCGTAAGTATTAGATTAGTAGTTGAATAACAAATTGCGTTATTCCTCAATTTTCAAATAATTCCCGATTGTTGGCATTTTTTTAATTTTTCCTGACATTAGGAAAAAGTGAGCAGTTTCGTTCAGACTTGATTGGTCTTTTTCTGTCCAGCCACATTCCCATGTTAAGCGTGAAATACAAATCTTTTCCTCTTCTATGCTAATTTTAATGTATTTAGCGGCTATTTCGGCAGCCGAATCGGGATGTTGTTTTATAAAATCATTTGCTTTTTTTAATGCATGAACTACATCTATAATTTGTTTGGAGTTGGATACGGCAACTTTTGGGTTACTTACTAAAGTGTGAGGAAAACAGTTGTTTACATTCTCTAAATTGGAAAGTTCATGTACAGTCGACCCACACATTTTTTCAACATTGAGTGCCCACGGCTCACTTCCGGCTATGGCATCCAATTGTTTGGTTTTCATGGCTTCGGGCATGTTTTGCGGATCCATGGGTACGAGTTCAACATCCTTTGCATCAAGACCGTTCGCCTTCAACCAACTAAGCAACGCACCGTGTGAACTTGAACTCATCTGAACCCCGAGTTTTTTGCTTTTAAGGTCGGAAGCCGATTTTAAAGTGCTGTCGGCAATCAGTCGGTGAATTTTGTTGCCTTGCGCATAGCGGGTTACAATCACAAAATCTTTATTTTGCGCCATCAGCATCACCGTTGGTCCATCGCCCATGGCAGCTAGTTGAGCATCGCCTAAAACAAATGCTTCGGCGGCATTAATTCCACTGCTTACGGTTTGAACTTCGATGTCTGAACTAAAGTAATTCAGGTGTTTGGCAATAATAAACGATTCGTAATTTACCTTGTTTGGATAAACTAACTTAATTTTTTCGGTTTTTCCTGAACAAGAAAAGAATGACACTACTAATACTCCTATTACCAATGACTTTCTAATAAAATTTTGAAATTTCATAACGAATTTTTTTTCTGAGTTCTACAATTTCGGGTGAAAATAAATCGCGCGGACGTGGCAAATCTATCCTTAAATCTTCCTAAATTTCGCCCGGATTGGGTTTCATAACTATAATTCGGTCGGCTAAAACCAATGCTTCTTCAATGGAATGAGTAACCAATACAAACGTTTTTTTCTCTTTCTCCCAAATATCAAGCAGGTAGTTATCGAACTGATATTTAGGGTCTGCTGAAAAACTCAGCCGACATTAAGATATATAATTTGACGAGAATCGTCTGTTTGTTTTGTAATTGCTATCTGTTTAAAAATAATCGATTGATTTTGAAATACAGTTTTCAGCAAGCGTGCTGAAAAACTCAGCCAA
>CAMDNO010000089.1 GCA_945902955.1 Porphyromonas cangingivalis | reverse complement strand
GCTTAGCCAAATCGTTTAATTGTAGTCCTTTGTGTTCGCGGATGCGTTTTATTCGTTCTCCTATTCGGTTCATTTATTCGAAATTTTTCCGCAAAGATAGAATATTTTATTTAAAAATTAAGCAGCACTTAATTTTATTGACAAAAAATTAATCGAACTAATTAATAAGTTCAGTTTAATTAATAAGAGTATTTAATCGTCCGCTGAGTTGAAGCAAGGTAATTTCGCTAAGTTTTGTATTAAGCTTAGCTTCAATTAGTCGTTCTTCGGCATCGAGCAAGCTATTTTGAGCTTCGCGCAATTCAACTCCCGATAAATTACCCAATTTATACCTATCAATGGCTATTTCGTAGTTTACTTTAGCATTTTGCAGGTTTTCTTTTTCGAGCAATGTAAGTTCCATATTATTTTGATAGGCTTTCCAAATATTTAAGAAATCACTTTTTAACGAAAGTTCTAAGTTCTCAATTTCAAGTGCTTTGTTTTCGATTGTAATTTTAGCATTTTGCTGTTGCCTATTTCTATTCATTCCATCAAAAATATTAAATCCCAAAGTAAGTCCATAATTTAATCCAACTACTTCTTGTCGTTTCAATGTTGACGAACCGAATCTATCGTTGGAGTAGCCATAAGACGAATTAAATTTAAGGTAAGGATAATATTTGCTTTGATAGGATTTTAAATCGAGTACGGAAATTTTTTTGTCGTTTTGTGCCAATAACAAAAGCGTATTCGATTTTAAAAGATTTTCCCACAATTCGGTTTTGTTTAATAAACTATTAAAATGAATATCCGTATCTTTTGAGGTAAATTGATTTTCGACATCCACCGAAGCCATTAACTGATTGAGCTTTATGCGAATACCGTAAAGAATTTCGTGTTGTTTTAAAAGTTTAGAGCTATCGGCATTAAAATCGACTTTTGCTTGCATAAGGTCTAAACGCGAAAGCGAACCTATTTGGTAGCGCGAGTCAACAATTCGTAGCCGTTCACGAGAGAGAGCAAGTGCCGATTTTAAATTACGAAATCGCAAATTTTCTTGCACATAATTGAAATACTCTCCCGACAGATTGGCAATATAATTTTCGATCGAAAATAGTGTTGAAAGTTCGCCGGCAAGTTGCATTTCCTTCAACCGCTTGTAGTTTGTAAACATATTAAACCCGTCGAACAAAGTCCAATTCAGGTTTACGCCCACATCAAATCCATAATCGCTAACATTATTTAGTGTAGTTGAAGTGTTACTACCAGCGAGTAGCTGTTTTTTGTCGTATAATGAGCCATCATAATTCGAAAGCAAATCAAGAGCAGGAAGCATTCCGGCATTTCCTACAGAGAAATTATTATCCGATATTTGTTGCTTGTTTTTTGCAATTCGAAGTTCGAAATTCTTCTCTAAACCTCTTTCAATACATTGCTTTAGGTTCAAAGTATCTTGAGCTCCTAAATTTTGAATACTAAATATAGCTATTACATAAAAAAGAAAACTTTTCATATATTTCAAAATATTAGCTGTGTTGATATTCGTTACCTTATACATTGTATGTGCAAATTATAAATTTTGGTATTAATTTATTGTTTTTTTCTACTTGTCGAAATATACATATACATTGCCGGCACCACATACAGTGTGAGCAAAGTAGAAACTATCATTCCGCCGATTACTGAAACACCCATTGCTATGCGCCCATTTGCGCCTTCGCCGGAGGCAAATGCTAATGGCAAAAGTCCCAAAACGGTGGCAAAACTTGTCATCAGAATTGGGCGTAAACGTTGGACTGATGCTCCAATTATAGCATCTTGTTTTTCGATTCCCGAAACTTGGCGTTGATTGGCAAACTCGACAATTAAAATACCATTTTTTGCCACAAGTCCTACAAGCATAATTATACCTATTTGGCTAAAAATATTCATAGTAATACCTGCAACAAACATAAATAATAAGGCACCGGCTATAGCTAATGGAACGGTAAACATGATAACGAAAGGATCTTTGAAACTCTCGAACTGAGCTGCGAGAATAAGAAAAATAAGTACTAATGCTAATAAAAAAGCAAACAAAAGGCTGGAAGAGCTTTCGCGAAAATCTTTCGACTGACCCGAAAGTGCGGTGCGGAAACTTTCGTCGAGAGTTTCTTTTGCAATACGATCCATTTCGGTAAGCCCTTTTCCAATGGTAACTCCCGGAGCCAAGCCAGCCGAGATTGTGGCAGAGCTAAAGCGATTGTATCTATACAATTGCGGAGGTGCTACCGATTCTTTTAACTCAACCATATTGTCTAACTGAATCATATTTCCATCATTTTTTTTAATATAAATGGATTTTAAATCGAGTGGCGTATTGCGTTCCTGACGATTAATTTCGCCTAAAATCTGATATTGTTTACCATTCATATAAAAATACCCCATGCGTTGGCCACTTAATGCATATTGCAAAGTTTGTCCTATGTCGCGGGTACTTACGCCCAACAAGGTAGCTTTATCCCGGTCGATAAAAATTCTTGTTTCGGGCTTTGTAAATTTCAGATTTACATCAGCCATTTGAAAAAGTGGGCTCGCTTGTACTTTTTCCATAAATTTCGGAATAAATGCTTTAAGCTTCTCAATATCTGGTGCTTGTAACACATATTGTATAGGCATGCTGGCACGTCGACCACCAAAAGTAGATTGCTGTTGAACAAAAGAACGCGCTTCAGTTTCTTTTTTTATTGCTTTGGTAATGTTTTCAGCTATTTCGTTCTGTCCTTTTTTGCGATCTTTAATGTCGGGGAAAATCACGCGAATCATTCCAAATCCATTGCGGTTGATGTTAATATTCGATATACGCTCGGGTACAACGGAGTCTACAATTTCGGAAATACGACCATTGTAATCGCGTAAAAATTCGAAAGTAGCACCCTCGGGAGCTAAAGTTCGGATTGTAACCTGCGATCGATCTTCGAGTGGTGCCATTTCTGCTTCAACCGTATTCCAGAGCACCACAATAAGCACCATTGTTAGAACCACAATTGGAAGTACAAGGATTTTTTTTCGAAGAAAAGCGTTTAACGAATTGTTGTAGAACTGATTCATTCCCACAAAAAATGGTTCTGTTTTGGTGTAAAACCAATTGTGTTTCTCTCTCTTTTTCAACAACTTTGTGGAGAGCATAGGTGTGAATGTGAGTGCAGCAAGTGCCGAAATAATAACAGCGCCCGAAACCACGATACTAAATTCTCTGAAAAGTCGTCCTGTCATTCCTTCGAGAAAAACGATGGGAAAAAACACCGCTACCAGTGTAATGGTGGTAGAAACTACTGCAAAAAATATTTCTTTGGAGCCCGCAATGCCAGCTTCGATTGGCGACATACCACTTTCTACTTTCAGATAGATATTTTCGGTAACAACAATAGCGTCGTCGACCACCAAACCAACTGCCAAAACTACTGCCAACATGGATAGTACATTGATAGAAAAACCGGAAATGTACATTACAAAAAATGCTCCCACCAACGAAACAGGAATGACCGTTATGGGTATTAACGTTACTCGCCAATCGCGCAAAAACAAAAAGATAATGATAATAACCAGCAGGAAAGCAATGTAAATTGTCTCTTGTACTTCGCCAATGGAAGCTCTGATAAACTTCGTATTATCGTATACTATATTGATTTTCACATCTTCGGGCAAATCTTTTTTCATCTGCTCTAATCGACGCTTTACTTCATCGGCAATTTCAATTTGATTTGCTCCCGGCTGTGGAATGATAATGGGACTAACCATGGGTACACCATTTCGTCGCAATATATTTTTGCGATTTTCGGTGTCGAGTTCCGCTTTGCCTATATCTCTAAATCGTACAATACTGTATTTATTTTGCTTCACAATCAGATTGTTGAAGTCTTCGGGTGTTTGCAAAAGTCCCATTGCACGAATCGAAAGTTCCATTTTATCGCCCTCGATGCTTCCCGAGGGTAATTCGACATTTTCCTTGTCGATGGCACTTTTAACATCCATTGGCGTAATGCCGTAAACAGCCATTTTATTTGCGTCCAACCATAAACGCATCGAGTACCTATTTTCGCCCCAAATACTCACAGAACTTACATTTGGAATTGTTTGTAGGCGCTCTTTAACCGTAAGATCGGCAATTTCGGACAGCTCTAAGAGCGAGCGTTTTTCGCTTTCTAAGGTGATTTGGATAATTGGGTCGGCATCGGCATCGGCTTTCGAAACGGTGGGTGGGTCGCAATCGAGCGGAAGGTAGCGCTGTGCTCTCGATACTTTGTCGCGAACATCGTTGGCGGCAGTTTCGAGCGGAACGCTTAATTCAAATTCGACCGAAATTGCACAAGAACCCTGACTGCTCTGACTTGTGAGCGAGCGTATGCCGGGAATTCCATTTATGTTTTGTTCGAGTGGTTCTGTGATTTGGCTTTCGATAATTTCGGCATTAGCACCCGGATAGGTTACCTCCACAGTAATAATTGGGTTATCGACGTTTGGGTATTCGCGCACGCCAAGGTAAGTGTATCCGATTATTCCCAACAACGAAATAATAAGGATAACCACGGTGGCAAGTACTGGGCGTTTTATGCTTAATTCGGAAATATTCATAATGATTTGTTGTATAGGCTCAAAAGGTTATTTTTCAATTTTTTGAAGTATAACAGGCATGTCGTCGCGAAGCTGCATCACACCACTAATGAGCAATGTATCTCCTTTTTTTAAACCTGCTAATACTTGCAACGATGAGGCTGTGCGTATTCCTTTTTTTATTTCTACTTGATGTGCTTTCCCATTTTTATATACAAAAACAAGGTCGCGTCCCATTTCGGCAATGTTCGAAATGCTTGGAATAACAATGGCATTTTTTATTTCGCGCAGTTTAATGTCGATGGTGGCCGAGTGTCCGGCTTTGAGTTTTCCATCCGCATTTGCATAGCGAGCACGCGCCTTGAGCGATAAAGTTTTCTCGTCTAATTTCGATTCGATTGCATACACCGTAGCGTTGTAAATAGTACTATTGCTCTCGACAGAGAATACGATTGGCGTTCCAATTTTAAGTTCATTGGCTTGTTTCTCGTTTACCGAAAACTCAATTTTGAGAGGTGAAATTTTGGTTAGTTTAGCAATAATAGTTTGAGGTGTTGCATAAGCGCCTTCACTCACTAATCGTAGACCCAAAACACCATCGAAAGGTGCTTTTAGTTCCGTTTGATTTATACGTGATTTAATAAGTTCAATATCAGCATTTAGCTTGTCCAACTCAGTGGAAACAGTTTCGAAAGCCTCCTGACTTACAGCATCTTTTGCCAATAATGTTTTTTGTCGGTAAAGGCGATCTTGCGCCAGTGGCAACTGCGATTCTAATTTTTTTAACTCGGCTTGTAGCGGTTTGTCGTTTACTTTTGCCAATAGCTGACCTTTACACACCGATTTTCCTTCGGCAAAAAGAATTTGGGTTATTTTTCCCGAAGCTTCAAAAGATAAATCAACCTCTTCGTCGGGTAGAATGATGCCTTTGGTTCTAAAGTTATCTGTTAAAACTTGCGTACTCAAAATCAATCCATTAACAGCAAGAGGCTGTTTTTTTTGTTTGTCGCCTCCTTTTTCTTTCTTAATTTCCATTTCGGAGTCCGAACTATAAAGTTTTTTAATTTTAGGGTAAAAAACCATACCGGCAAGCAGCAATCCTATTGCCGAAAAAAGTATTATCTTGGTTGATTTTGTCATGGGTCATTGAATTTTAAGTAGGCGTAAAGTTAAATATTTTCGGTAACAAACAAAAAGATAGCAGCAAAATTTTGCTTTATTTTGCTATTTTTTTTGTCCGCGCGTTTTGGGCTTGCCGTATTTGTTGCGCATGGATTCGGCACGACGGATTTTGTTGTTTACCTTTTTGTTTTTATCACTTTTTTCGTGAAAAGCCGGTCCAGCTTCCTCTTTGGATGGCACTTTTACTAAGGCGTTTTTCATCACTACTTTTGGCAATTCATCTTCTGTCAAAAGGGTTGAAATTTCAACATCTTCGGGCATTTTCATGGTGGCAATTTTGCAATCCATCAGGGTTTCGATGTTTTTACGCAATTCGGCATCGGCTTTGGTAATAAATGCCAGTGCCACCCCTTTTTTGTCGGCACGCCCGGTACGACCAATGCGGTGCATGTAGCTTTCGGGCACTTCGGGTAAGTCGAAATTAACAACGTGCGTAATATCGTCAAAGTCGAGACCACGTGCCACAAGGTCGGTAGCGATAAGCACGCGGAGAGTATTTGCATTGAACGAACGATAGGCTTCGATACGGTAATTTTGCGATTTGTTGGAGTGAATAATGCCAATTTCGTTTTCGAATTCAGCCGAAACTTGTTCAAAAACATCATCAGCCATTTTTTTCGTCGACACAAAAACCAATACTTTCGACAATTCGGGGTGCGTTTTGAGCATGAATTTCAACAAATTAATTTTGGTGTTGAAATTAGGCACTTTAATACCAGCTTGTTTAATGTTGGCAAGTGGAGTTCCGGTGCGAGCAGCTTCAATTTCGAGTGGGTCGATAAAAAAGTCGGCAATAAAAGCTTTCAAATCGTCGGTTATGGTAGCCGAAAACATCAAATTCTGACGTTTGGGAGGTAGCAAGTCGATAACACGAATCAATTGCGGGCGGAATCCAAGATTTAACATTTCATCCACCTCATCAATTACAAATCGTTTTATTAGCCGAAGTTTCAGACTGCCATTTAATGCAAAATCCAACAATCGGCCGGGAGTTGCCACCAAAATGTCCAAGCCTGCTACCAAAAGCGGTGTTTGTTGAATCATATTTACACCACCATACACACCTGCCACACGGATATTCATGTATTTAGTCAGTTTCTCTATATCGTCGACAACTTGCAACACCAACTCGCGCGTAGGTACAACTATCAACATTGAAGGTGCTTTTTCTTTCGAAAATTTCCACTGACGAAGCACCGGGAGTAGGTAAGCAATTGTTTTTCCTGTGCCCGTTTGCGCAATTCCCACCACATCGCGACCGGACATAATAACCGGAAAAGCTTTTTCCTGAATGGTAGTTGGAATAGTTATATTTAAGTCGTTCAGAGCATTAAGCAGTGGAGCATTTAAGTTTAAATCGGAAAATTGCATGGTAAAATGGTGTTTTTGAAATTTTATGCAAAGATACTTCAAAAATACCGAATGATAAGCGTGGGCGGAAATAACTCAGCTTGGGGTATACCCTAGCAATAAGGTTACTGTAAGAAAATCAAACATAACAAACAGCACTTTTTGTAAAAGAAATTATTAAAATAAACTGTTTGAATTTATCCATTTTTAAGTTCCCGTTATGGACATTTTAAAATCCGAAATTGACATACCTGTTTTTGTTTCAACCGTTCTTTTCATCGAATTTACAGAACCAAAGCCGCAACTTTGTGCCAACGATTCGTTTGTATACTGAGGATTTTCTGCAAATACTCTTTTCAGTTCGTCAATTCTAAAACCATTTACATACGAACAAAAGTTTTGGTTAAATGCCTGTTTGATAATTAATGATATATAGGTTCTGTTTGTGCCAATTGCTTGGGCTACATCTATTATATTCAATTGATTATTCAGATATGCTTTTTTCTTTACGAATTCTGCTTCCAACTTATTTAAAATCTTTTGTTGCGCTGCAGAAGTAATTTCAGTGAGTTGGGGCGCATCTTCTACATTGGTTGAGACGTCAAAGGTAGGATTTATGGGTTTCAATTTGAATCCGAGATATCCAATTATATATAACATAATTGCAAAAACAGGCCACCATAAAAAAATATTAAAATCCCCCTTCGTTAATATATATCTTCCTAAAGCAGTAGTTACAAAAGCCGGAATACTTATTAATAAAAACGACACATTCAGCCGTTTTGCATAATTGTATTTACCATCCAATATGTCAGAATAGAATTGTTCTGCTCTTTCTTTATACTTCTTGATAAGCAAAAAATTGCTTATCAAAACCACAACCAGCTGAATAAGATACGTAATCTTAACAAGTGTAGCCGTAGTTTTCAATAAACGCACATAGTAACTCGCATTGTATGCATTCTGATTGTAAAGCCAGGTTTTATATTCCATTCGGGGCGCAATAAGTACAGCAACAGTATAAATTGAAGCTATAATTATAGCAGGAATAAAATACTTTCCGTGAATTTTCCAACTGAATTTTTCATCTACAGTTAGTAATCTGAAATAGACATAATACGCAGGAAATACAAATAGTGAGGTATAGGTATTAAGTATATTAAAAAAATAGGCGAAAGCATTTGGGAAGGGAGCATGAAATAAAAAATGAGAGAAATAAATGATGAGTGGAAGGAACATGAATTTTGCAAAAAACGAACGAGGAGCACTATGACTTTTGGGATTATCGGCCAAAATAATTACCCAAAATAAGCATACAAATATCGGTGCAGTCAGGAAAATTATTCGCAACATCGTTTATTTTTTATTACAAAAATATATCTTTCTGTCAATAAAAATAAACTTAGACCCTGAAATCATTTGTTTTTTTACAAGTTTTAAGGTTTTATTACTACAATACGATTTTGCTGTTTTAGAGTAACTGCATCAAAAGTTTTTACTTTTTGGACGGGTGTTTTTACTTTTTGGATACATCTTTTTACTTTTTGGACAGTTGTTTTTACTTTTTGGACAGGCAGGGAAGCTTGTATTTGGTATTTTTGCAAAAAAATAAGTATGCTATCGATTGCTAATGTGTGTCGTTATGTAAGTGTATTGCAATTGATAGTATATAAATCCAGACATAAATAAGTTATACAGGCAAATTTTGATATTTAAAATTCATTTAATTCTAATTTATAAACAAAAAAACAATTCATTATGAACAAAATTGTTAAACTCTTATTCTTCAGTATTTGGCTTATGTCATCTACTGTTATGTATGCTTTGGATGCTTTTTCAGGCGGTTCAGGCAGGCAGACAGATCCTTTTCAAATTGCTACATTGAACGATTTGGTAAGCCTATCTACATTTCCAGTATATTGGTCAACCGGTAAATATTTTATCCAAACGGCAGATATTGATGCCGGTTCAACCAGTACTTTGAATAGCAATGGCGCGGGTGGGTATTATGGCTTTTCGCCTATTGGAGATTTTGATGGCAACTACAATGGGCAAGGGTATACCATTAGTAATTTGGTTATTAATCGTCCTGATATGGATTATGTTGGATTATTTGGAAGAATTTCGTCTAATACTGTTTTTAGCAATATAAAACTAATAAACTGCAATATAACCGGAAAAAACTACGTAGGTGCACTTGTAGGATCTGGAACTGGTACTGTGTCAAATTGTAGTTCCAGTGGCATTGTTTCAGGTACCGAAAGTGCGATTGGTGGATTATTTGGAATAGGCGGTTCTGTTTTTTCAAATTGCAACAGTTCATGTAGTGTAACTTCAACCGGTACTAAATATAGAATTGGTGGCCTTTTTGGTACATTTTTTAGTACTGCTACAAACTGTTATTCAACCGGTGCGGTAAATGCCTCTTTGGCAGCCTCAGTTGGTGGTTTTGCCGGTTATTGTGAAGGTGCAACTATCAATAATTGTTTTAGTACAAGTAATGTGAGTGGAAAAGATTGTCTTGGTGGCTTTGCTGGATATATTAATACTAATGCTATTTATAGTCCTACTGTTAATATTACGAATAGCTACGCTACCGGAACAGTAACCGGATCCAATTATATAGGTTGTTTTGCAGGCTATACATTCTTTCAAAGTGGCGCTATCAGTAAATGTTACAGCCGTTCGGTGGTTAATGGCAATAACAATAATACTGTAAGGGGTTTTATAGGTTATAATGCTGGTACAGTTACAGATTGCTTTTTCGACGCAGAGGTTGATGGTTTAGCTAGTACAGTAGCCGGCACAAGCTACAATGGCGCCACAGGCAAAACTACCGCCCAAATGAAAGCGCAAATGACCTTCATTGGTTGGAATTTTGCTATTAATACTCCAGATTGGAAGATAGATGCTAACAACAGTGGTTATCCATATCTGGCTTGGCAAGAATTTGTTCGGGTTACATCCGACCAAAATGCTTCAACCTTAGGGCTAACAAGTTCATCGAATTTGGAAGTTGCTGCCGGAGCTACGCTTACCGTAGATGCTAATTTAGAACTAAGCAAACTTATTTTAGCTCCTACTGCCAAAGTTTCATTAGGCAATCATACACTTAATGCTCCCAATGGTGTAATACTACAAAGCTCTGCCGATGGTTCAGCAACTATATTAGGAGATAATGCTATTAGCAATGCCACTGTAGAGCAATATGTTACAGCCGGTCGTAACTGGTATATCAGCTCACCGCTGTCGGATGCCGGATATGCGGAATTAAGCCGTGGTGTGGAAGTTGTAGAATGGAACGAAGTAACCAAAAACTGGGATACAAAATCGTCGGGTACACTTACCCGAGGCAGAGGATATATACAGATAGCCGATGCCGTTGACCCGGGAACTACCGGTACGCTTAGTTTCGATGGTACTACAAATGCCGGTAACGTTAATGTTGCGGTTACACGTACCGAATCGGGTACAGGTGTCGGTTTCAACTTGGTCGGAAATCCGTATCCTTCGTATTTGAATTGGAGTGGTTTTATGGCCGAAGCAACAAATGCAAATATTAGTCGCACGTTCTGGTATCGTACTAAAAACACAAGCGGTGGGTATACTTTTGTAACCTACAACGGTGTTGGGGGCACGTATGTAACCAGTAATGGTACTGCTAATACAGCCATTACGGGTAAAATACCTCCCATGCAAGCTTTCTGGATTCGTGTGAATAGCGGCACAGCTTCAACAACTGCACGATTTACCAACGCCATGCGTGAGCATCGCGATGCAGACCTGAACAAGTTTAAAGCGCCTAAAGTGAGTGAGCGTGCCAGCTTACGTTTGCAGTTGAAAAACCAAACCCACAGCGACGAAACATTGGTTTATTTCGATGCCAACGCAGCCAACACTTTCGACAACTACGATTCGCCCAAAATGGCAAACGAAAACGATGAGTTGCCCGAATTATACACAAAAGCCGGTAGCGAACGCTTGGTAATTAATGGATTAAATGCACTCACCGACAATATGGAGCTTCCTTTAGGTTTCAGCCAGAAAGCATCTGCTTCATTGAGTTTGAAAGTAAGCGAATTGGCTAATTTTGTAAGTGGCACACGTATTTACCTACTCGACAAACAGGAAAAAACGCAAACAGAATTGTATCCCGAAACGGAGTATCGCTTTAGCACCACTACTGCCACCACTAACAACGAAAACCGTTTCAGTTTGTTGTTCCGCACACCGGGCATAAGCACCGAAGTGGATAAAACCGGCGAGAACGATGTAAATGTATTTGTAGATGCTACCAATCAGTTAATAATAGCAGCACCGCTTAATAGCAACTATGCTATTTACAATACAGTAGGCCAGCAAATAGAAAATGGTATTCTGAACTATAAACTACAGACTATAAACTGTAAACTAAATTCAGGTATGTATATCGTTAAGGTAATGAACAACGGCAAGGAAACAACATCAAAAATAATCATTAAATAAAAATATTATGGAAAAGAAAATGGAAAATAGAATGGAAAAGAAATTGTATAATCTGCCTCAAATAATGAAGGTAGAGCTCGATAACGAAATATCGCTTGCATTAGAATCGGCACCTCCTGCGGGGCCAAGAGAATCGTTGGTGTCGGACATAAATTCGGATAATCCTTATAAATTAATTTCCTGATTTGTTTATATCAAAACGGGCTGTTTCAATTTGATTTGAAACAGCCCGTGTTTTTCTACTTTCAATTTCTTATCTGTCTCGAATCTTGGCTCTTGGTTCTTGACTCTATATTTTAAATACTTTTATCAGCTCCCGATATGGACATTTTAAAATCAGAGATTGACATGCCTGTTTTTGCTTCTACCGTCCTTTTCATGGAATTTACGGAACCGAAACCACAACTTTGTGCCAACGATTCGTTTGTATACTGAGGATTTTCAGCATATACTTTTTTCAGTTCGTCAACCCTAAAACCATTTACATACGAACAAAAGTTTTGATTGTAATTCTGTTTGATAATTAATGATATATAGGTTCTATTTGTGCCAATTGCTTTGGCTACATCTATTATGTTCAATTGATTATCTAAAAAAACTTTGTTTTGTTTAAATTCCACTTCCAGCTTGTTTAGTATTTGTTGTTGCGCTGCAGAAGTAATTTCATTGAGTTGGGGTGCATCTTCTACATTAGTCGATGCCTCAAATGTAGGATTAATTGGCTTTAATTTGTATCCGAGATATCCAATTATAAATAACATGACTGTAAAAATTGGCCATCCAATATAAATAGAATACTCATTTTGTTTGATTAAGAATCTCCCTAAAGCCGTTAAAATAAATGCAGGAAGACTCATCCATAAAAACGATAGATTAAGTCGTTTTGCATAATTGTACTTACCATCCAATATATCAGAATAGAATTGTTCGGCTCTGTCCTTATACTTTTTGATTAGCAAAAAATTGCTTGTTAAAACCACAATTACCTGAATTAAATAAGTTAGCCTTACTAACGTACGACCGATACTCAAAAATTTCACATAAGCACTTGAGGGATTTGCCTTATTATCGAAAACCCAAATTTTATATTCCATTTCGGGAGCAATAAGAATAGCAATACTATATATGGTTGCTATAGTTAAAGCAGGAATAAAATACTTTCCATGTATCTTCCAACTGAATTCCGCATCTACTGTAAGCAGCCTGAAATAGACATAATAGGCCGGAAATACAAACAACGATGTATAAGCAGATACTATATCGAAGAAATAGTAATAAATATTGGGGAAGGGTGCATATAATAGTAAATGTGTAAAATAAATAATGACAGGCAAATACATGAATTTTGCAAAAAAGGAACGAGGAGCACTATGGCTTTTGGGATTATCGGCCAAAATAATGACCCAAAATAAGCATACAAATATGGGTGCAGTAAGCAATATTACTCGTAACATTTTTTGTTTTTTATTACAAAGTTACTATCTTTTTTACAACTATAAAAATTCATGCGATTATTTCATTTGTATCTCACACTTAAAGCATTTATCTTCTCTGAATATAATATCGCATTCGTTTTTACTTTTTGGATACATCTTTTTACTTTTTGGACAGTTGTTTTTACTTTTTGGACAGGCTGAAAAGGTTGTAGTTGGTATTTTTGCAAAAAAATAAGTATGCTATCGATTGCTAATGTGTGTCGTTATGTAAGTGTATTGCAATTGATAGTATATAAATCCAGACATAAATAAGTTATATAGGCAAATTTTGATATTTAAAATTCATTTAATTCTAATTTATAAACAAAAAAACAATTCATTATGAACAAAATTGTTAAACTCTTATTCGTCAGTATTTGGCTTATGTCATCTACTGTTATGTATGCCTTGGATGCTTTTTCAGGCGGTTCAGGCAGGCAGACAGATCCTTTTCAAATTGCTACATTGAACGATTTGATAACCCTATCTACCACTTCAAGTTATTGGGATGAAGGCAAGTATTTTATCCAAACAGCAGATATTGATGCTAGTTCAACCAGTACTATGAATGTATATGCTCCGGATGATTATTACGGCTTTTCGCCGATTGGAACAGATTCTAGGAGATTTAATGGCAACTACAATGGGCAAGGGCATACCATTACCGGTTTGTATATTAATCGACCTTCCACTAATGATATTGGATTATTTGGAGTTACCTCATCGGGGAGCTTAAGCAACATTAAACTGAGAAATTGTAATACTACTGGATTAAGAATGGTAGGTACACTTGCAGGGATTAGTCATGGTACAACAGTATCTAATTGCAGTTCCAGTGGTATTGTTTCAGGCTATAGCGCAATTGGTGGATTAGTTGGAGGTGTCGTTTCCAATTCAATTTTTACAACATGCTTCAGTTCATGTCTTGTAACCGCAGCCGATGGAAGTATCCAAATTGGCGGGCTTTTTGGTATTTTACAAGAAGCTACTGCTACAATCTGTTATTCAACCGGTGCGGTAAATGCCTCTTTGGCAAGCATTGTTGGTGGTTTTGTCGGTGCTTGTCAGAACGCAACTATCAACAATTGTTTTAGTACAAGCAATGTGAGTGGAAAAAATACTGTTGGTGGCTTTGTTGGTCAATTTGATGAACTTTCTAATGGTACTGCTATTATTATGTATAGTTACGCAAGCGGAACAGTAACAGGAGTCTTTAGTATTGGTGGTTTTGCCGGCAGATCAGAATATTTAAATGGTATTATCTATCAATGTTACAGCCGTTCGGTAGTAAATGGTTCTAATGCAGTGAGTGGCTTTATAGGTTTTATGTATAGTGGTGCTATCACAGGTACATATTGCTATTTCGATGCAGATGTAGATGGTTTAGCAGCAACAACAGCTGATAGAAGCTACAATGGCGCTGAAGGTATAACTACTGCCCAAATGAAAACGCAAATGACCTTCATTGGCTGGAATTTTGCTATTAATACTCCTGTATGGAAGATAGATGCGAACAACAGTGGTTATCCATATCTGGCTTGGCAAGAATTTGTTAGGGTTACAAGCGCTAAAAATGCGTCAACCCTTGGTTTAACAAGTACATCGGAAGTGGAAGTGGCTGACGGAGCTACACTTACTTTAGATCAAAACATTACAATCAATAGACTTATACTTGCTCCTACTGCTAAACTGTCGATGGGAACACAAACACTTGATGCACCTGCCGGAGTGGTACTCGAAAGCTCGGCAGATGGTACAGCTACTGTTTTGGGCGACAGTCCGTTGAGCAATGCCACTGTACAACAATATGTAACAGCTGGCCGCAACTGGTATATCAGCTCACCGCTGTCGGATGCCAGTTATCAGGAATTAAGCCGTGGTGTGGAAGTAGTAGAATGGGATGAATCAACTAAAAATTGGTTTACAAAATCGTCGGGTACGCTTACCCGAGGCAGAGGATATATTCAGGTTGCCGATGCCGTTGAACCAGGAACTACCGGTACGCTTAGCTTCGATGGTACTACAAATGCCGGTAACGTTGATGTTACGGTTACACGTACCGAATCGGGTGGTCAAGGTTTCAATCTGGTAGGTAATCCTTATCCTTCGTATTTAGATTGGGCTAAAACCATTGCTAATGCAACCAATGCAAATATTAGCCGCACTATCTGGTATCGTACCAAAAACACAAGCGGTGGTTATACTTTTGTAACCTATAACGGTGTTGCCGGTACTTATGTAACCGCTAATGGTACTGCCAATACAGCCATTACAGGTAAAATACCTCCTATGCAAGCTTTCTGGATTCGTGTTAACAGCGGAACGCCTACAACTACCCTGCGGTTTACAAACGATATGCGTGAGCACCGCGATGCAGACCTGAACAAGTTTAAAGCGCCTAAAGTGAGTGGACGTGCCAGCTTGCGTTTGCAGTTGAAAAACCAAACCTACAGCGACGAAACATTGGTGTATTTCGATGCCAACGCAGCCAACACTTTCGACAACTACGATTCGCCCAAAATGGCAAACGAAAACGATGAGTTGCCCGAATTATACACAAAAGCCGGTAGCGAACGCTTGGTTATTAATGGATTAAATGCACTCACCGACAATATGGAGCTTCCTTTAGGTTTCAGCCAGAAAGCATCTGCGTCATTGAGTTTGAAAGTAAGCGAATTGGCTAATTTTGTAAGCGGCACACGTATTTACCTACTCGACAAACAGGAAAAAACGCAAACAGAATTGTATGCCGAAACAGAATATAGCTTTAGTACCAAAACGGCAACTACCAACAACGAAAACCGTTTCAGCTTGTTGTTCCGCGCACCGGGCATAAGCACCGAAGTAGATAAAACCGGCGAGAACGATGTAAATGTATTTGTATATGCTACCAGTCGGTTAATAATAGCAGCACCGCTCAATAGCAACTATGCTATTTACAATGCAACAGGTCAGAAAGTATACAATGCTATAACTACTGCACAGCTGCAAACTGTAAACTACAAACTAAATACAGGTATATATATCGTTAAGGTAATGAACAACGGAAAAGAAACAACATCTAAAATTATCATAAAATAAATATAATCGCCCCCAGTCCCTAAAGGGGAGTAAGAATAGACCATTCGGTACTAATCAAATTCCCCCTTTAGGGGTTAGGGGTTATAAAAACAAAATTAAGAAAATGGAAAATAGAATGGAAAAGAAAATGTATGAACTGCCTCAAATAATGAAGGTAGAGCTCGATAATGAAATATCGCTAGCATTAGAGTCAACCCCAATTCCGGGTCCAAGAGAAACGTCGGCACCGGACATAAATTCGGATAATCCTTTTAAATTAATTTGCTAATTTGTTTACAACCAAAACGGGCTGTTTCAATTTGATTTGAAACAGCCCGTGTTTTTTTTTTTTGAAGCAGCCCGTTTTATTTTCCAACACTTTTATTATCAAACGACGATACATCAATCACGTCCTGATTGTCGTTGTCGTAAGTTAACGCTACGCTGTCGCCAATTACGGTAATAGGGAAATCGTTCGAGATTTGCGAAGAGCCGATAAATACTTTTTGAATGCTTTTAACGGTAAAATAATAAAACGAATTGCCGTTTTTCACATCGCTGTTGATGCGCGTAATAACCGATTGGATAATTTCTTTTTCGGTTTTGCTTTTGGCACTAATTTTATT
>CAMDNO010000088.1 GCA_945902955.1 Porphyromonas cangingivalis | reverse complement strand
GTTACTGTTTGTCACAGTCGCACCAAAAATCTGAAAGAAATTTGCCTGCAAGCCGACATTATTATTGCCGCGCTCGGTCAACCCGAATTTCTGACTGCCGATATGGTAAAAGAAGGTGCAGCCATTATCGATGTGGGTACTACCCGCGTACCTTCGGCAACTACCAAAAGCGGCTTCCGACTAAGTGGCGATGTGAAATTCGACGAAGTAGCACCAAAATGTTCGTACATTACACCCGTTCCCGGTGGCGTTGGTCCTATGACGATTGTTTCGTTGCTCAAAAACACACTTTTAGCAGCAAAAGGAGAAATCTATTAAGAAAGCCCCCTAACCCCCAAAAGGGGGAATACGAAACACGAAACGCGAAACACGAAATAAAGATGCATCTCTTTTTTGTCCCAAATCTATCAGCTGCCAGCATACTTCCCGACGAAGAATCGCTGCATGCCGTAAAAGTGCTTCGCCTGAAAACGGGCGACAGCATTCAGATTGTGGACGGGAAAGGCGGTTTTTTCAACGCACAAATCACAACGCCACATCACAAACATTGTGCGTTTGAAATTACCGAAACATTGGTTGATGCCAGCAAGCGCAACTATCATCTTCATATTGCCATAGCGCCCACCAAAAATATCGACCGATTGGAATGGTTTATCGAAAAAGCAACCGAAATAGGTATCGACGAAATTACACCCGTATTTTGCCAAAATTCCGAACGAAAAGTAGTGAAAGAAGAACGGTTGGAAAAAATAATTGTTTCGGCAGCAAAACAGTCGCTCAAAGCCAAATTCCCAACACTCAATCCAACCTGTAATTTCAACGATTTTATTCGCACCTATAACGCTGAACAACAATTTATTGCACATTGTTATACCTCTCCCCAACCTTCTCCTACTGAGAGGGAGACTGAAAAACCAACCATTCTTTCAAATCTTGAAAATTCCATATTCGAAAGAAAACTTCTTAAAAACGAAGTTCTAAAATCTTCAAATGTTCTTATTCTGATAGGCCCCGAAGGCGATTTTAGCCCCGAAGAAGTCAACACCGCAATCAAAAACGGCTACCAACCCGTATCATTGGGCGATAGCCGACTTCGTACCGAAACAGCCGGCGTGGTTGCATGCTGTACAGTTGCTTTTTGCAATTAATTATTCTCCATCAATCTTTATATCCCGTATCATTAATTGCGTATTTGTATTTCCATTGAAAGTATTCTCTTCTAAAGTGTAACATATATTGAGTGGGTGTAGCGCTTTTAGGTCGTCGTTGAAAGCAAACATCCGGAAAGCAATTCCATTCATCACATTCTCCGAACTGGCATCAACCAACTCTAATTTGAGGTGCTCCTGCTCCTTCCCTACCAAGCGGCTTGTTCCATAATCAATTACTTTGTGTGTAACAAAAACGGGTTTCATATTACCTGGTCCGAAAGGTCCAAATTGCTTTAGAACGCGATAAAACTTAGGCGTTATATCGCTGAAAGTGAGCGTAGCATCTACTTCTATTTGTGGATAGGTTTGCTCTTCCAAAATATTTTCGGAAACAAATTTTTCGAGCCGTTCGGTAAAAAGTGGAATATTTTCCTCTTTGAGCGACAAGCCTGCAGCATACATGTGTCCACCAAAATTTTCTAACAAATCGCGACACGAATCAATGGCTTTGTAAATATCAAAACCATGCACCGACCGAGCAGAACCCGAAGCTAAACCGTTGGAATTGGTGAGTACAATGGCCGGTTTGTAATACTCCTCCGTGAGGCGCGATGCTACAATACCAATTACACCTTTGTGCCAATCGGGCTTGTGAACTACTATGGAGCGTCGGCTAGCATAACGTTCGTCGGCTGCAATAAGCGCAATGGCTTCGTCGGTAATTGTTTTATCTAAATCCTTACGGTCGTTGTTGTATTCATTTATAGTTCCACTTTTTTCTTTGGCAAAAACGGGATCGTTCGAGATGAGTAATTCTACGGCTTCTTTGCCCGATTTCATTCGCCCCGAAGCGTTTATACGCGGGCCAATTTTAAATACAATTTCGCTTATCGTCAACTCTTTATCGCCCAAAAGCCCGCACACATCCATAATACTTTTGAGCCCCACACTCGGATTCGAATTTATTTGTTTTAAACCATAAAAAGCAAGAATGCGATTTTCGCCCGTTATGGGAACAATATCGGAAGCAATACTTAATGCCACCAAATCGAGCAGCGGTGTAAGCTCCTCAAAGGGAATATTATTAACAGATGCAAACGCCTGCATGAGTTTAAAACCCACGCCACAGCCCGAGAGCTCGCGGTAAGGATAGTTACAATCGCTGCGTTTGGAATCGAGCACGGCCACTGCAGGAGGCAATTCAGCATCGGGTGTATGGTGGTCGCAGATAATAAAATCGACCCCCAAGGTGTTAGCGTATTTAATTTTTTCTACGGCTTTAATGCCACAGTCTAACGCAACCACCAATTTAAAATCGTTTGCGGCAGCAAATTCAATTCCTTGGTTAGAAATGCCATAGCCTTCGCTATAACGATCGGGAATATAGTAATCGAGATTGCTGTAAAACTGTTTTAAAAACTTATAAACCAATGATACTGAAGTAGTACCATCTACATCGTAATCGCCATAAATCAGTATTTTTTGATTCAACTCCATAGCTTCGGACAGTCGAGCAACGGCTTTGTCCATATCAGCCATCAAAAAGGGGTCGTGCAATTGCGATAAATCGGGACGAAAAAAATCACGAGCATCGTCGAAAGTAGTAATACCTCGTTGTACCAGCAATTGTGCCAGCACAATACTGATATTTAATTCATTTGCAAGTGTTTTAATTTGATTTAGTTCTTCATCCGATTGTTTTTGAAAAATCCATTTGTTTATCATTGTATAGTATTATTTATCAACTAAAATAAGCCCAACAGCTATCATATTTATGATTTTCAACCATTTACCATCTTATCAACCACAAATACAAAAAAATTGATGGTATGTAAATATTACGAATATTCTTTTTGTAAAAGTACAGTTTTATTTTAAAATTTCCAATTATTTATTTAAGAGAAAAATCATCACTGAATTTCAATGACTTAACGCATTTTAAAATTCAAAATTAACAACTACAACTAATGATTGAATAAAAAACACTATTTTTGTATCTAATAGCATTAAATAATCAATTTTGAAATTTAGATAATAGCTATTACAATAAAACCCCAAAATCTACGTTCACGATGTAGGTTTTTTTGAATTCACTTGACACTAAAATGATTAACACTACCGACAAACCCGATTTTCGCGACGACCTTTCAAAATCAATAGAAACACTTCGAAATGGTGGTTCGGTGCATTGCAATTCCGATTGTGGTTGGCTTGTGGCTTGTGATGCTTCGAACGCAGCAGCCGTAGATTTGTTGCTTACAGGTAGCGAGAATTTTCCTAAAAAAGATTTAGTTTTGTTAATCGACTCTACCGCTCGCCTACAAAGCTATACCGACGATATGCCCGAAATAGTGTGGGATTTGCTGGAAGTGAGCGAAAAACCAATGATAGTGGTACTAGATAATATTACAAATCTGGCAAACACAATCTGTTCCAACAATCAGAGTATTGGCTTTAGAATAAGCTCATGGCCATTTACAAATTACCTGTGCGAACGTTTTCGCAAACCAATTCTGTGTCTTCACAACAACGACCCCAAAAATTCGACCATTACATTGGTTAATGAAAATACTGATTTTGTGGTGAAACACAATCGTACTACGAAAACCGCTACAGTTTTACCGTCCATTATTAAAATTGGAAAAGGAAACAGAATTGAAATAATTAGAAAATAACGATAACAAAATGAGATACAACAAATTACACAACAAATATATTTTTGCCGACGTTCTGTCGGCTATAATTGTTTGGGTGTTGTTTATAGTGTTTCGAAAAGCAATAAACGACATTTCGCTCATCAACAACATCGAATTTTTTGTTGTAAAACCCAAATACTATCTTACCTTTTTATTTTTTCCATTCGTAGCTTTGTTTGTGCATTATATAACAGGATTTTACATTAAAATTGAGAAACAGTCAAAATTAACCATCATACTTTCCACCTTTCTATCGTCGATATTAATCGCCACCATTGTGTTTTTTCTGTTTATGATTGATGATATAAAGGTTTCAAACAGTTATTATTACGTTTCGCTCACTACTTTGTTTTTAATCTTTTTCAACACCACTCTTTTTAGTCGACTTGTAGTTTTTAACGACATTGCTAAACGCTACCGTTCTAAAACCTGGAGTATCAACACCATTATTATTGGTACAGGAGCAAATGCAACACGCATTGCGGAAGTTTTAAGTAAAAACTCGGAACGAAATATTCTCAAAGGTTTTGTTTCGGTTGATAATCTTTCGGCACAATTGCCTAAAGAACAAATACTTGGCAGTTTCAATCAAATAGATAGTATTATAGAAAATCAGGAAGTGGAAGAAGCAATTATAGCATTAGATAATCCCGACGAGCTTAAACTTTTTGGCTATATAAATACATTATACAAATATAATATTGAAATTCGGTTTACGCCGCGCCTCTACGAAATTCTTACAGGTAGCGCCCGTATAGGATCTGCGGGTATGCAACCTTTGGTGAGTTTAACCGACGTACACATGCCCACTTGGCAAATTGCCACCAAACGCATTTTCGATATTGTAGTGTCGTCTATTATGTTAGTCATATTATTTCCGGTATTTGTTTATTTTGCTATTGCTATAAAATTGGATTCGAAAGGTCCAATTCATTACAAGCAAGAACGAATTGGCAGGTATGGAAAACAATTTAACATACTGAAATTCAGGAGCATGTATATTGATTCAGAAAATGGAACCCCAAAATTAAGTAGCGTCGACGATGAACGTATTACTCGTATTGGAAAAGTCTTACGCAAGTACCGTATCGATGAGCTACCCCAATTTTGGAACATTTTGAAAGGCGAAATGAGCATCGTGGGTCCACGTCCCGAACGTAAGTTTTATATCAATCAGATAATCGAACAAGCGCCATATTATTGTTTATTATACAAAATTCGCCCCGGATTAACCTCATGGGGCCCAATCAAAATTGGCTATTCAGACACTATTGAAAAAATGATAGAGCGCCTGAATTTCGACATTATATACATGGAAGATATGTCACTTTTCAACGATTTGCGCATTCTGATTCTTACGCTCGAAATTTTATTTAAAGGAAAAGGGATTTAAAGTGAGTTTTTTTCTATCTTTGTATCCGTATTAATTGGTATAAAATTTTATGGTATATCGAAAATTGTGGTACGAGAAAATGATTGCTTGGCGCGAGCAGAACATCAAACATCGTCAGTTTTTACTCCTACTAAGTCTTGTTATTGGTATATTTGCAGCTTTCGCAGCATTTTTGCTCAAATCATCTATACATCTTATTCAACATTTACTTACCGAAAATTTTAGTCGAAATACCGTAAATTATTGGTACCTTGTTTTTCCGGCCATCGGTATATTTCTAACCTCATTATTTGTTCGAAAAATAATAAAAGACGATATTAGTCATGGTATTACACGCATTTTATATGCCATTTCGCAGCGAAAAAGCATTATAAAAATTCACAATATCTGGTCGTCGTTGGTGGGTAGTAGCATCACTATTGGTTTTGGAGGATCGGTAGGAGCCGAAGCACCAATTGTGCTTACCGGTTCGGCAATTGGGTCCAATCTGGGCAAGTTTTTTAAACTCGATCAAAAAACACTCATGTTGCTCGTTGGTTGTGGTGCTGCGGGTGCTATAGGTGGCATTTTTAAAGCACCTATTGCCGGGTTGGTTTTTGTGCTCGAAGTACTCATGCTCGATATGACGCTCACTTCGGTGATTCCTATTCTTATTTCGTCGGTTACTGCCACTGCCATGTCGTATATTCTTTCGGGCAGTTCGTTTATGTTTAAATTTACCATTGTCGAGGAATTTGATGTGCAAAGAATACCTTTTTTGATAGTGCTTGGTATTATTTGTGGATTAGTTTCGCTCTATTTTACACGTGGTATAAACCGCATTGAACAATTTTTTCGCCGTTTTAAAAATCCATATTCAAAATTAGCCATTGGGGGCGGCATGTTAAGTGTGCTGATTTTCTTTTTTCCACCCCTCTATGGCGAAGGTTACGATACCATTAGTAATTTGCTCAAGGGCAATTCGCATTCGGTACTCGATCGCAGTTTTTTTCTGAATTTTGGCAACAGCCCTTGGGTAATTATCAGTTATTTATCATTAATAATTGGATTTAAAATTTTTGCCACTGCGGCTACAAATGGCGCTGGTGGTGTGGGAGGTATTTTTGCGCCATCGCTATTTATAGGCGCTCTCACAGGATTTGTAGTAGCACATTTGCTTCAACTTTTGGGTTTTCCGGTTCCTGATGGTAATTTTGCATTGGCTGGTATGTCCGGATTAATGTCGGGTGTTATGCACGCCCCATTGACAGGTATATTTTTAATTGCCGAGCTTACCGGCAGCTACAATCTTTTTATGACATTAATGATAGTTTCAACAGTATCGTATCTTACTATTATATTGTTCGAACCTCATAGTTTGTATGCCATGCGTTTGGCACAAAAAGGTGAATTACTCACGCATAACAAAGACAAAGCTGTATTGACTTTACTCAAAACCAATAACGTTATCGAAACTGACCTTACCGAGCTTTCGCCCGACATGACTTTGGGTGAATTGGTAAAAATAATATCAAAATCGAACCGTAATATTTTCCCTGTCGTCGACCCCGTTAGTCGCCAATTGTTAGGTGTTTTATTGTTAGATGAGGTGCGAAATATTATGTTCCGACCTGAGCTTTATCAACGTTTTACGGTACGAAAATTAATGATTTCGCCTCCGGCAACAATAAATTACAAATTGCCAATGGAAAAGGTAATGCAACTATTTGAAGATACCGGAGCATGGAATTTACCCGTTGTCGACGATTCGAAGCGCTACATTGGCTATGTTTCAAAATCAAAGATATTTAGTTCGTACAGGCATGTATTGGTGCACTTTTCGGACGAATAATAGGAATTACGAATTAGGAATTAAGAATTAAAAAACTTACCTTTGTAAAAAAAAAAGATGTCTGATAATAAGAAGGAACAGGTGGTCGTAAAATCGGTTTTGCACCAGCGCAATAAACATCGCGACCGATACGATTTCAAACAATTAATAGAAGCTTGTCCTGAATTGGAAAAATACCTGAAATCCAACATTCATAGCGACCAAACAATAGATTTCGCCAACCCCAAAGCCGTAAAATGGCTCAACTATGCCTTGTTGAAAACCTATTATGCCATTCAGAACTGGACTATCCCAACGGGTTATCTTTGTCCACCCATTCCGAGCAGAGCCGATTACCTGCACTATATCGCCGACTTGCTGGCAACCTCCAACTACGGAAAAACACCAGTAGGCAACACCGTAAAATGTATGGACATTGGCGTGGGTGCGAGCTGCATTTACCCAATAATTGGAAATAAAGAATATAATTGGTCGTTTATAGGGTCGGATATAGACCCTGTGGCATTGCAGTCGGCAAACAAAATTATCGAAAACAATTCTTTTCTATTCAAAAATATTGAACTCCGCTTACAAGAAAATCCCAATGATATTTTTCATGGCATAATGAATCGAAGCGAGCCCATCGACTTTACAATTTGCAATCCTCCTTTTCATGCGTCGCAAGAAGATGCTTTGCAAAGTACAATAAAGAAAATAAGCAGTCTGACGAAGAAAAAAGCAACAGAGCCGGTTCAAAATTTTGGCGGACAAAGCAATGAGTTATGGTGCAATGGCGGTGAGTTACGTTTTATACGTGACATGATACGACAGAGCAAACAATTTTCAACCAATTGCTTTTGGTACACCACATTGGTATCCAAACAAAGTCATTTGGCAGCCATACACGATGCCCTTACAAGCGCCGGAGCATTTCAGGTAAAAACAATTAACATGGGACAAGGAAATAAAGTGAGCCGCATTGTGGCCTGGACCTTTCTGAACAGCGCACAGCAAAAAAAATGGCGCGACACCCGCTGGAACGCATTGAAATAAGTGAGGAAAGACAAACAAAAGAAATCACCACTACCCCTCACGCATCGCAGTTTGAAAGTGTTTTACATTTAAAGAAATGTATTGAAAGTTGGTGCAAATATAGTTATTTTTATATCTTTGCCACGCTTATTGACTCTGTTTTTGAAAAAGCAGGTTATAAATGTTAATTCAAAAAAAAGCGGCTCCCTGTGATAGAGAACCGCTTTTGTCTTTTTATAATCAAATGCGGGTATGGTTTTATTTCTCTAAAATCCTCCCCAAATGATATTCCACCAATTGATTTTCGGCATCATAAGTGGTGTCAGTGATTTCGACTAAAGCTGTTTGGCGGTCTTTGTTGTAGCCAACATAAAAACGAATAAGGTCGTATTTGGTAAGATAACGTTTCCCATCCTCGTTGCTAACCCATGTGTATTTGCCTAATTGTGTTTGTTTTAGTTGGCGATATTCAATATCCTTTCTACCTGCAAGTATTTCGTCTAACCACATTTGTTTTATTATGAGTGTCAGTACTTTCAAACCTTTGGTATCATAACTTCGTTTCGAATCTTCTTGCTCCTTTTCGGGTAATTGTTCCAAGCTGATTAGCGCCGGATTGTAGCGGTAATGAATAATACTGCCATCGATTATTCTATTTATTACGTTTTCGACAATACCAAGGGGAACTACATACCATTCGAGAGCAGTAAATCGTGAACCTACGGCATCAACTAATTGCATTCGGAACTGAACAGCACTAAAAAATGAATGAATAAGAGCCTCCAGCTTTTGTGTGTTCATATTATAAGTTTTCCATGTGGCTACAATTTCCACTTTGTCCATCAAGTATGTCGATTCATTAGCCGCGTTAGCTATTCGTTTTTCAATTGGCGTAATGTTAAGTAAAATCAGCTTAGAACTATTCCGAAATAAGTTCCGTAATTATTTGTTTTATATTCAAGTGTTTGGTGTCTGAAATTCTTTTCGAGTAGTCATAAACTAAGTCAATCCAATCTGAAATTTTACTCTTTTCTGTCGTGTTAATACCCCAATATTCAGACAATTCAATGGAGGAAGTCTCACCAATTGTCTCAATAATAAAGTCTAAGTTGTTAAATAAATTCAAGAAAACCCGAGGGATATTGTTATAAGTCTTTTTTCCAACTACAATTGAATCTTTCCCTCCTGCTGTAAATAAATCTCTTATGTTTGGACAAACAACTGCCTCACGAGTAACCAACCAAATAGCAAATCGTCCAAATTTATCATTTCTGTTGCTAAATAATTCAGGGAAATAAACCATCGCTTTGTTCTTAACTTTTTGTTTTTCAGCCAAAGTTAAGTTGTTGAAAATCTTAATCACAATGCTGCTTGCTTGGCTATTTTCTTGGTCAATCCACCAAAGATCTTCACCAGGTTTTAGTTTGCTTTTATAATAATCAACGATTGGTTTTATCGGATTATCTTTCTTTCGTAGAGTGTCGTAAGGCGTATTGATTTTGTCAAAAATCGTTTTTCCTTTCTCCAAATTCATGTCAATTAAATAGCGTGGTGAATGCGTTACAACCACTTCCGATAGGCATTCTTCATAAGGTCTACATCTAAATTCAATTGGAGCTGCCAATTTAGCAAATAGCATAAATATCCTTTCGACATCTTCAACTCTTGTGCCTTCTAAAACGCTGTTTCCTGTTGTCTTCCAGTGATTTTGGGTTGTTGTTTTAACCTCAATTCCATAGAATTTCTTGGCTACAATATCAGGAAATTTCTGACCTCCAATCAATTCAATAGTACTTTCAAAAGGCGAACCAATAGCTAAATAGGTCATGACATCTCGAACGTATGGTTCGAGGTCACGACCTAAAAGTTTTGATACCGTTTTTGAAGATTTCTTTGCCTGTGAGTTTAGTTCTGTGATAGTTGAACTTAATAATAAGTCAAACTCTTTTCTGTGGGGTTCTGAATTAGCTGAAAGATTATCAGTACTTTATTATTATTTCAAAGAGCATTTTTGATTTATTAAATTACTATTTTATGAAAACTGTTGAAAAATGAGTTTCCAAAAAAGTTATATTTGGATAAAATTTGTCAGGAAGTATAATGGATTTATTTTTATGCCTTTTAAATAAAGCAGAATGGGTTTCTTTGTCTTTTATAGTTTCAAGTTTATCTGATACTAAAATTTTGTAATCAGAGTTAATGCCTAAATATCCAACTTCAAATGCTTTATCATGAATGTTACATAAACAAATTCCATTTTCAGGATTTAATCTTTGAATTTGGTTTTCAGACCATTTTATAATATGACTTGCAACTAATAATTTTTCAATGTTTAATCCACAAATTGCACAAGTGTTTGAATAATTATTTACAATAACTTTTCTAAAAAGCGATTGATTTACTCTTGTTTTAACTAGCCTTTGGACATCACTTCCGAGCTTTCCAGTAAGTAAATCTGAATTTATTTTTTTTATTTCTTCTTTTTCTAAAAAAACTTCTTCTATTGTTTTGTTTTGATATTTTGCTAAAAGAACTTCGCTTTCATACAGCATTTCATCCCAATTGCTTGTAAATGTGTTGTACATTTCAATTGCATTCTTTCCTGGATTAGCTAATCCTTTTACTCTATCCTTATGTTTTGCGTCTTGTCTTGAAAGGTGAACTAATTTGAAAGCAACAGCACCTGGTGTTTTTCCAATAAGTTTTGCTAGATTTATAACTTCAATGTTTTTATAATTGAATTGCCCATAACGAAGTTTAGTATATAAATTCATTACAAGCATTAATTCATCTCTTGACCATTTTTTCCTTTCCATATTACATCTTTTCAAGTTCGGTTAATGCAGTATTTAACTCTTCCAAGGTTTGCTCAAATTCATATTTTAATTCATCATAAGTAATTGAATCTAACTCATTTGAAATAAGATTTATTGCAGAAACAATAGCTTTTGATACTAATTCTTTATCCATAATTATTAAATTTACCCATTGTTTTTAATTTAGACAAAGGAAATGATTAACCCAAGCGTTTCTCGCATCGGTTAAAATGTCATTCGCAAATACTGTTTTAAATCTTGTTTTCTTTAGATGAACGAAATTTTCATCTATTTTTTTATCAATGAATTGTGGAGTTAATATTTCATTAACGCAAGAAGATAAAACTGAAAAACCACCCTCAAAACCTAAATCCATTCCGCCACAACCCGAAAAGAGCGAAAGTACATTTAAAATTTTTGATTTCGTTTGGTCGTTTTCAGTAATATGTTGGCTTGGCTTATCATAAAATCGAATCCCCAATTGTGGCTCATTGGCTACGTCTGATTTTAATTCAAATTCATTTGAATATTCTATTTGCATTAAGTTTTTTATATGTAGGATTAAAATAATTCTTATTTTTCAATTTGTTTTTATATTCCTTTGATTGTCAAAATTACAACTTTTTTTTCTGAAAACAATTGTTCGTCGCGTGCTTTATATACTTTTGCCTGCATTTCGCGCATTCCCAGCTCGTTGGTGTTCGACGAATTGCCTGTTTGCTCGTATTTTATTTCAACAATGTTGTTTTGTGTCATGGTATTATTTGTAATTTCTTATGTGTACATTTCTCGATTTTTTACCCACGTTTACATTGTCATGTGTAAATTTTTGCGTTTTGGTTACATGTTTCAATTCTCATGTTATAAAAATGCAATTTCTTTAACATGACATTTATTGCTTATTCATCAAAACCAATCTGTCCATCGGCTGACGCAATCAAGTATTCTAATTTTAATGCCTCGTCGAAATCTAATTCATTTTCTAAAAAGGAATGAACAAGCTGTTGTAAAAGTTCCTTTTCAATACGTCCAGCTGCTAAATGATAGCTTATATTCTCCATTTCGTGTAGAAAACGTTCAATGCAATATAAATATCCATTCATGGATAGAAACTGTACAGCCAAGGTTATGGACAATCGCTTATTACCATCCGAAAAAGCATGATTCCTGTTGATTGACCAAATTAAATGTACTAATTTTTCTTCATAAGTAGGATAATAATCATCATTTTGGATGTGATCCAAAGCACTGTCTAAATATCCATCATTAATAGACGAATAATCGCCACCACCGCTATACTCAACTGTTTTACGGTGTGTTTCGAGCGCCTGTTCTTTCGAAATATAAAGTATCATCAGTCTCGCTCTTTTAGTCGTTTCAATGCACCTTTGTATTCTTCCATTCGCTTATCCAATTCCATACTTTTTTCGCCCAAAAAGCGGTCGAAATCTTCTTTAGGTACACTTCCAATATATTCCTCCAAATTCAAATGCAAAGCATCACGGAAACACAAATCGCGACTTGCCATCTTCATACGCGCCTTCTCGCGTAAGGGTTCCCACAATTTTTGCTTTTCGAAGGTAGCAAAAAGACGATCCGTTTCAGTAGAACTTAGCTTTCGACCTAAGCGTTGATACTCTTTTTGTAATTCATCGGCAAAACCAGTTTCGTAACTCGAAATAATATCCAACACCTCACTGTACATGGTATGCCGTACATTTTCATCGCTTTCGAGTTTAAGTATTTTTCTGTACTCAGCAGCGTTTTCGCGAAAAATGCTTTTATATACTTTGTCGGTATATACCATGTATTTAAAATTGCCCATATCCACATAATTGCGAAGTGCATCGGTAAATTCACGGCGATAATCTTCACCTTTCAGTACGTTTAATACAAAATCTTCGTCGCGTTGATTAATATATTTGGTACTACCGCCGGTACGCTTGTTGATAGTATCGATAACAATATCCAAAATTGTACTACGAAGTTCCTTTGCTTTGTCGCTATCACTAAGTAACATTGAAACGTTAAGAAATGCTCTAAAATTGAACGTTGCAAGTACGGTAGTTTTGGTAGTGAAATCGACTTCACTACCAGAATTTTTTGAAAACACTAACTTGAAGTCTGTCAGTCGATTACCTCTGAACACATCGTAACCATTTTTGATCAATTCCGGCTTGTTTTTTTCAATACATGCTTTTATTGTTCGCTCAGTAACTTCAAAAAATGAAGCAACTTGTCGAATGAGAAATCTATATTCACCTTCGAACATTACCCCTTTAATCCCCACAGCAGTTTGAATCTCCTGCAAAGCATAGTTGTTGTTTAAAATATTCTGTCGAGCGATACTCGATTCAGTTAAATCTTTTGCCATAGTGTTTTGATTGTTATATTTTTTATTTCGTCATTTTCTCATACAGCTTAAACAAACATGCCAGCCGTTCTTCGTCGTTACTGAACGGTGCGGCCTGGTAGCAACCATCCACAGCCATATCCAGCGCATGGTGAGCAGCGCGCAAGTCAGCCGGCATTTTCAATATTTATATTTACACCCTCATTGATAAGTTGATAAATTTCAGGAAGAATTATTGTTTCTCGGCAAAATTAGCAATCTCACTTTTTTCCATTGCATGAATAATCGCAATTTTCAATTCCTCATCGAAATCCAAACAATCAACCACACAAACTATTATTCTCAATAAAAGTTCATCTCCAATGTTGGAAGCAGCAATATGATAAATAATTGCCTCCATTCGTTGCATAAACTGTGCGGCAGCCCAATAATGACCATTTTTATACAGAAAGTAAGTGCCAAGCGTAAGCGCAATACGTTTGTTTCCATCATTAAAAAAGTGACCCGAACAAAATCGAAACACCAAATACGACAGTTTTGATACAAAATCGGGGTAATAAAGGTCGTTTTGTATAAAATCCAATACACTTTCTATACCGCCTTTATCGCGAATGCCCGAAAAACCACCTCCACTTTTCTCAATGGTTTTTTCATACACATTGAGTGCTTCTTCGTAAGATATATATTGAATTGGGTTCATTCTTCAGCTTGTTTTAGTCGTTTCAAAACCTCCTGATTTGCCTCCAATATACTATCAAAATCAATAGCTTCGCTTCCAATAAAACGCTCATACTCTTCGGGTGTAACCGCCTTCAGATATTCGGCTATATTTCCGTGATAAGCATCACGGAAACTCAAATCGCGCGAAGCCATTTTGGTGCGGGTATCATTCAGGTGCGGTTGCTGAAAGGGGTGTTCGGCAAACTTATCAATAATATCATACACTTCTTGCATAGATAATAATTGTCCTCCATTCGCTTTGAATCGTTCACGAATTTCATATCCTACCCCATTTTCAAAAGCAGCAACCATCAGCAGTACTTCCGAATACATGGTTTCCCGCGGCTTGTCGCTATCTTTCAATTTCAGAATTTCTTTATATTCCTTTGCGTTTTCTTTAAAAACTGCTTTATATATATAATCGGTAATTTGTGCATATTTCATAGTGTGGTGACCATCAACACACTGATTGATAGCAGAGGTCAGTGATTTACGATAATTGATTTCGGCAACCGCACTTGGGATATAATTAGCATCACGACGGTTTATGTATTTTGTACCACCACCTGATTTCTCATTGATAGTAGCAATTACAATATCGAGTATCAAGCTGCGAACTTGCTTCGCCTTTTCACTTTCCGAAAGCAACATCCCGATATTGAGAAATGAACGAAAATTAAATAACCCGATTTGGGGTGTGTTCTTCCCGACATTAATGACGGGAAGAAACTGCAACTTCAACTCTTTCAGCAATTTACCCTTACATAAAAAATATCCATTGTGTTTCAATTCCTGTTCATGACTTTCGAGATAACGTTCAATGGTGCGCTCCTCTACTTCGTAAAAATTGGCAACCATCTGTTTCGTAAAACAGTATTGACCATCAAAAAACATGGCCTCTATGTTCAATGCCTTTTGAATTGCTTCAATGGCAAAACGGTTGTTCAAAACATTCTGCCGTTCTATGGTTGATATTGATTGTTTATTATCCATTTTCTATGATATTTCGGTTTTGTTATTTCGTCATTTTCTCGTACAGTTTAAACAAACATGCCAGCCGTTCTTCATCGTTACTGAACGGTGCGGCCTGGTAGCAACCATCTACAGCCATATCCAGCGCATGGTGGGCTGCGCGCAAGTCAGCCGGCATTCGTAGGCAAGCAGTGTTTCGCCATCGCTCACGGCTATAATGCGCGGATATTGTTTGGCTACTTTCGTATCTTGTTTCAGGGCTTCGAGCTCGTCGGTAAGTTTTAGGGTCGTTACAGGCTTGTAAGCTAATTGTTTTTTGGTAAGTATGCCATCGAAAGTCGAAAAATTGCCTTTGCCGGCTTTGTATCGTTTTATGTATGTATCGCTTGTACCAAAAGCCTTCAACAGATTGTAGCCAATTTCTAAGGGGTGCGTTTCTGAACTTAACTTTTTGAGTTCTTTTTCAATGTCGGAATATTTGATAGAAGCCATATTAAACGATAAATTTTAAGGATTAAAAAACGAAGAAATGCAAAAATACAAATTACTTTTGACATCTTATGTCAGCGATTGAAAAATGGCAATAAAAAAAGCTGCCTGATAATAGACAGCTTTAATTATGGACATATAATTTAATATTTTAATTAGCAACCAATCGGAATGGTTTAGTTATCGTTTCAGTACCAAACAACCTCAATAAACCTACTGAATCATTTTTACTGACATTTGCCTTTTCAATTTTTTTTATTTGGTAAGGCTGGTTTAACGACGGAATACGAGTAGCAAAGAAAGGCTATAACTGTTCGTTTGAATATTTTTTTTCTTTGTCAGGAAAATCCATAATTGGTTGAGCATAAGCATTTTTTTTTTTGAAATCGGAAGAATATTCAAAATTCCAAACGCCATTCGAATATGTAAGCTCTCCTATTAACTGCTTACCATATTTCAAACTGAAAACACCTTGTGAATCAGCAGGATTGTCTTTAAAATCCATACCCTCCACTTTCCATATTTTCTTTAAAACTCCAATCATGGTGCAAAAGTAATTGTTTTTTGAATAATATCAAACCGATATTGTAAAGTAAGTACATTCAACCCCATTCGGGGTTTGGTGTGCCGCTGTTTGGCTTTTCTTCATCATCCATGCACTTCGTACAAGGTTAAGTATATTCAACCCCATTCGGGGTTTGGTGAGATGAAAAACTGCGAATGGTAGCGCAGAGTACATCCCGCTTTAAGCGGGAGCAGTTAAACATCCTTAGCCACTTGTGAAAATGCATGGAAAATAAATGCGAAACCATACACGTTCATCCCTCCGAACTGCGAAGCAGTTGAATGTCCTTAACCATGTACGAAGTGCATGGTTGTGAACCGCTACACCACCCCACCGAACCCCGAACGGGGTTCAATCTCATACTGAATTTAGCTATTTTCTCGGTTATCAAACTCAACATAAACAAAGTGAGCGATACAGAAATGATAAGGTTGCCTATATGGATAAATAAATAAATAAATAAATAGATTTGTAGTTTAAATAGGTTTTTTCATTGTTTTTATGTTGATTTTATGTTGATTTTATTTTTTCTTATCTATTTGCTTCGCAGTATAATTCAGTTGTAAAAAACGGTCAAAATCACTTCGAAACATTTGATCTTGCACAATTCTGAATCTTTCCCATTCAGTTTCAGCATGCTGACGTGCCACTTCCATAGATATTTTGCCCGCATTTGTAAGCAATTCATGTTCCGTTGCCATCAAAATTCTATCTAAGTGTAACGCCCAATCATTCATCGTCATAGGTATATTTCTATTCGCTTGATTTTCAGCAAAA
>CAMDNO010000087.1 GCA_945902955.1 Porphyromonas cangingivalis | reverse complement strand
ATTTACAAAGATGATGATATTATTTTTGTAAGTATTCATTCGCTGCATCGCATATCAAAATACAAAGGCAAAGAAGGCGAAGCGCCACGCATTAATAAACTGGGTACAGGCGCTTGGGAGAGACTGAAAGAGCGCACCAAATCGAAGGTAAAAGACATTGCGCGTGAGCTGATTAAGCTGTATGCCAAACGAAAAGCCGAACAGGGTTTTCAGTATTCGCCGGATAGTTATTTGCAGCAGGAATTGGAAGCGTCGTTTATTTACGAAGATACCCCCGATCAGGTAAAAGCAACGGCTGACGTAAAAAAAGACATGGAATCTGTGCTGCCAATGGACCGACTGGTGTGTGGCGATGTGGGCTTTGGAAAAACTGAAGTGGCGATGCGTGCCGCATTTAAAGCTGCTACCGACAGTAAACAAGTAGCTGTACTTGTGCCAACTACCGTATTGGCACTGCAACATTACAACTCGTTCAAGGAACGTTTTAAAGATTTTCCGGTTACGGTTGATTATCTGAGCCGTGCGCGCACAGCTAACCAAACCAAAGAAGTGTTGAAACGGTTAGAAGAAGGCAAAGTTGATATTCTGATTGGTACGCATAAAATTGTTGGTAAGCAAATAAAATTCAAGGATTTAGGATTATTAATTATCGACGAGGAGCAAAAATTCGGCGTTTCGGTAAAAGAAAAACTGAAGGAAATGAAGGTGAATGTGGATACGCTCACCATGACAGCTACGCCCATTCCGCGTACTCTGCAATTTTCGTTGATGGGAGCGCGCGATTTGTCCATTATAAATACGCCACCGCCCAATCGTTATCCGGTACAAACCGAAATTCATTTGTTCGACGAAGATGTAATTCGTGAAGCTATTCAGTTGGAAATGAACCGAAATGGACAGGTTTTTTTTGTAAATAATCGTATACAGAATATTTATCATATTGAATCGCTTATAAAAAAGTTGGTTCCGGGCTGCCGTGTGGCTGTTGGTCACGGACAAATGCCACCAGATAAATTAGAGCAAATTATTGTCGATTTTATTGATTATGAATACGATGTGCTGGTAGCAACTACTATTATCGAATCGGGCATCGATATTTCGAATGTAAATACCATTATTATTAATAGTGCGCATAATTTCGGTTTGAGCGACTTGCATCAGTTGCGTGGACGTGTAGGCCGAAGCAATCGCAAAGCATTTTGTTATTTACTTGCTCCCGAACTGAGTTTACTCACACCCGAAGCACGCCGCCGTTTGCAGGCGTTGGAAACTTTTGCCGAATTGGGCAGTGGTTTTAATATTGCTATGCAGGATTTGGATATTCGTGGAGCAGGAAATATGCTTGGAGCAGAGCAAAGTGGTTTTATTGCCGATTTGGGTTACGAAACTTATCAAAAGATATTGAACGAGGCCGTACACGAACTGAAAGACGAAGAATTTTCTGAACTCTATGCCGACGAAATTGCTGCCGAAAACAACAGTTCCGTTTATGTAACTGATTGTCAGATTGATTCGGATATGGAATTGATGTTTTCGCAGGATTATATCGAAAACACTTCGGAGCGAATTGCACTTTATCGCGAGTTGGATAGTATTAAAAATGAGGAGGATTTATTAGCATTCGAACAACGATTGGTTGACCGTTTTGGCAAAATTCCCGAACAAGCTCAAAGTCTAATACTCGTGGTACGTATGCGCTGGTTAGCAATGCAATTTGGTATGGAAAAACTAACTTTGAAAAACGAAAAACTCATTGCATATTTAGTTTCGAATCCAAAATCGAATTATTATCAATCCGATAATTTTGGCAAAGTACTGCATTTCATGACCGTACATCCCCGTCAATGCCAATTGCGCGAACAAAACGGTCGTCGTTCAGCTGTATTTAACAATGTACGCACCATCGAACAGGCTTTTAAACTATTTCAGAGCTTTTAAATTCTTATTTTTACATCACAAACATAAGAATATCAATAAGATAAGCACCATTGTAAAAATAAGAAGTTTTTTTTCTACTTATTTTTACATAATGTAATAAATAAGCGATATTTCAAAATTTAATAGGCTTATTTTTACAATCCAATTTTCTGCCTTTTTTCTTTCAATGTATTATACCCAACTATATAGGCGTAAACGGAAGTAGGTATAAATTGTAGTCGGACACTTCGCATTTGTTTTAAACCTCGTTTCTCAATACTTGTAACAATTGCTTGCTCCATGTGGTTGTTTTCCATAAAGTTAAGTAACGATTTTAATTCACCCGAATGCTCAAAATACCTATCCGACCATTTTACTTCAACGGCCCACAAAGGTTTTTGACTCGATGCACTTAATCCTACGATATCGACTTCGCCTTCGCCACGCCCTTCTTTCCAGTTTGCATAACAAATGTTTGCATTTTCGCGCTGTATCCATTGTGCAAAAATAGTTGTTTCAACCATATCACCCATTTTTTCGTCAACCGATTGTATAGGTTGAAACAAAGCACAACGCAACGAAGGATTAGTTAGGTAAATTTTAAACGAAGTGGCGCGTTGAAATTTTTTGGCATTAACATCGGTTTTATGTATTATTTTTATCAAAAATGCCGCTTGTAAATATTCTATGTATTTTCGCAAGGTATCCTTTTTTACACCCGAAACTTTCGATAAATTATCGTACGAAAACTCACTACCCGAATGAAAAGCAATTACTGTAAACAAAGAATTAAGTTCTTGAACATCAGATATACCGTATATACTTGGTAAATCGCGCAACAAAACTTTATCAATTATATCACTTCGAATATACAATCCGGGATTTGATTGTATCTTTTCAGAAAACACAACCTCAGGATAACCACCATAGTTTATATAGTGAATAAAATGCTCGTTTAATTTACGAATATCAATAGTATCAAAACAGTCCACTTTGTCGCCTAACCACTCTATGCTCGAAGGATACATCAATGCATTCAAATTTTTCAGATGAATGTATTCATTAAAGGTTAAAGGAGGCAATATAAAGTCGGTAAATCTACCGGCACCACTTTCCTGACTTTTCTTTTTGAGAGCAGCAGCTGCCGAGCCCGATGCTATAAACTTGGTATTTCGAAAAGTATCAATTACTGATTTCAAGTGAATTTCCCAATCTTTAAGGTATTGAATTTCATCATAAATAACATAAAAACCATTTCTATCTTCAGGCGTGGCAACAGCTATGCGCGCTAAATCAAACAATTCTTCCAACGAAGTACGGTTATAAATAGGAGTTTCAACAGAGATATAAATAATTTTTTGAGCATTTATTCCATTTTCTATCAATTTCTGAACTGTGTGATAAAGCATAACAGTTTTGCCAACACGACGTGGACCCATAAGTAAAATACCACGGCGTAAATCAGTGTCAGTTACCAAAGGATAAAATAAATCAAGATAAAGTCGTCGCTGCATTTCTTGAAAATATTCATCAATAGTATTTGTTGTCCACCAAGGATTGTCCATACGAAGACGTGCAAGAATTTGCTCTTTTAAATATTCCGTTTGCATAATAGATGTTTTTTATTATACAAAAATAATACATTTTGTTCAAATAAGAAATTTTCGAACTACTTATTTTTACATAAAATCTAGCATAAGAGTTTTTATTTAATTTTAAATACTTATTTTGCACATTTATAAATTCGATATTCTTATCTTTTTTAGTTCTAAATCTTTAATTTTAGACAAAAAAATTTCTATCTAATAAAAAAACATTGTATCTTAGTGCGATTTTTCGATACCATACTAACAACTAAAAAGCATAATAAAAAAAAATGGCTACAAACTGGTAAGTTTATGTGCCAAACTAATTATTAAAAAACATGGAAAATAACTATTGCATCATTATGGCAGGTGGCATTGGAAGCCGCTTTTGGCCTTTCAGTCGTAATAATCGTCCCAAACAGTTTCTCGATTTTTTTGGCACGGGACGCTCACTTTTACAAATGACTTACGATCGATTCCGACATGTTGTACCTGCCGCAAACATTTTAATTGTTTCGAATGTAATTTACAAAGAATTAATACTGGAACAATTGCCCGAGATGAAAGAAAATCAGGTTTTGTTAGAGCCAAATCGCCGCAATACAGCTCCATGTATCGCTTATGCCGTTAATCGCATCAAAGCTATTACGGACAAAGCCAACATAATTGTTGCTCCCTCCGACCATCTAATTCTGAAAGAACTTGATTTTTTGGAAACAATAAAAACGGGTCTCAACTTTGTTGAAAACAACGATTCACTTCTTACTTTGGGCATCAAACCCAGCCGTCCCGAAACAGGATATGGTTACATTCAAATTGCCGAAGGCGAAACTTCGCTCCGAAAAGTAGTTACTTTTACCGAGAAACCAAATGCCGAATTGGCACAGATATTTTTCGAAACAGGTGAGTTTTACTGGAATTCTGGTATCTTCCTTTGGAATCTTCAAACTATTGACGCTGCATTTACAAACTTATTACCCGAAGTTGCTACAAAATTCGACGAAGGAAAATCAGTATATAATACTGCTGATGAGCAAGCCTTTATCGACGAAATGTATCCAACATGTCCTAATATTTCCATCGACTATGGAATAATGGAAAAAGCGTCGGATGTACACGTGCTCTGTTCCGATTTTGGATGGACCGATTTAGGTACTTGGGGTTCGCTTTACGAAATGTCGCCAAAAGACAAAGATCAAAACGTAACGCTAAAATGCAACAGCATGTTTTATGGCAGCAAAAACAATATTGTAGCTTTACCAAGCGAGAAATTAGCTGTTATTCAAGACCTTGAAGGTTATATTGTAGCAGAAGCTGATAACGTATTGCTTATATGCAAGTTGGAAGACGAACAAAATATTCGCCAATATGTGAATGATGCAACTGTAAGTTTTGAAGAAAAATATATCTAAACTTTATAATTAAGACGGGGCATGCCCCGTCTCTACAAACATGGGCTTTTTAAATTTATACAAACCACGCGAATACGGGTATCGATACATATACTACGACCCTAAAAAAGAAGAGAAAAAAGAACGTGAAAAAATGCGTGCCAATGCCAACAATGAATCCTATCAACCCACACTACGAAGAGGTATATTTAGAGAAATGGCTGATAAAAACAAAAATAAAAATTTCAGGGTGGAGCAAATGCGCAAATCAAACCTACGCCTTGTAATTATTTTATTTGCCATGCTTGCCATTCTATATTATATACTAAGTTATTAATAATGAGCGATATTATCCACTTGTTGCCCGATTCGGTAGCAAATCAGATTGCAGCCGGTGAAGTAATTCAGCGACCTGCATCGGTGTTGAAAGAATTAGTTGAAAATGCGATTGATGCAGGCGCAACTTTTATTCAAATAGTAATAAAAGATGCCGGACGTACCCTCATACAAGTTTCGGACAATGGAAAAGGCATGAGCGAAACCGATGCTCGTATGGCTTTTGAGCGACATGCTACCTCCAAAATTCGAGAAGCATCAGATTTATTTGCTTTACGAACTATGGGCTTCAGGGGCGAAGCGCTGGCTTCGATAGCTGCTGTGGCACAGGTTGAAATGCGTACCCGACGTCAGGATGATGAATTGGGAGTAGCCATCGAAATTGCCGGAACACGTGTTTTTAAACAAGAAAATATTCAATGTGAAACGGGAACTACTTTCTTTATAAAAAATCTATTTTTCAATGTTCCTGCTCGTCGCCGATTTCTGAAAAGCGATAATGTCGAAAAATCGCATATTCTCACCGAGTTTTATCGCATAGTATTAGTAAACCCTGAAATTGAATTTTCTTTTTACGACGGCGATGAAGAATTGTATCATTTGCCAATATCGAATCTCAAAATGCGTATAGATGCTGTGTTTGGAAGTTCGAAAAAGAAAATTCAGCAGCAATTGCTTAATTTAGAAACTTCCAATGGATTAGTTAGCATTATTGGTTTTATAGGAAAACCCGAATTTGCTCAAAAAACGGCGCAACAATATTTTTTTGTAAATGGCAGATACATGCGTCATCCTTATTTTCATAAAGCGGTAACTTTGGCTTATAGTCAACTCATTCAATCGTCGGATAATCCATCTTATTTTATTTATTTTGAGGTAGATCCACAAAGTATCGACATTAATATACATCCAACCAAAACGGAAATTAAGTTTGAAAACGAACAAGCAGTATGGTCTATTCTTTCGGCAACTATTAAGGAAACTTTGGGCAAATTTAATGTAGCGCCATCAATCGATTTCGACAGGGAAGGTGAACTCGAAATGCCTCTGAATATTAATTTAGATAACGTAAAACCGCCACAAACAAATTTTAATCCCGAATACAATCCGTTTAATTCGTCATACAAACGTCCTTCGTTTGATTGGGAAAAATTATATGGTGGTTTCGAAAAAGATGCAAAAGTAACACCTGAAGTTACGAATTTTGACATTGAACAATCACAAAAAAACGAAAACTCATCAACTATCGAACAGTTACTAATTGAATCGGAGCCCGAACAACATAAAATGTTGCTTGGTGATGAATTTCATTCTACTAATTTTCAGTTCAAAAGTAGGTTTATAATAACAGGCATAAAATCGGGCATGCTAATTATCGACCAACACCGAGCCCATGTTCGTGTTTTATTTGAATCTTACCTGAAAGATATTGAGCTCCATACTGCACATTCGCAGCAATTGCTTTTTCCGGAGGAAATGGAATTGAATGAACATGATTTAATGCACTTTCAAACCATCGAGGAAGCACTTAAAAGTGTCGGATTTAATTTTTCACATACCGAAAAAAATTGGATTCAAATTAATGGTATTCCAGCCTTATTAAATGCTTCAGGGATTATTGGTTTATTACGAGAAATGATTGAAAGTATTCAAAAAACCGGAAGCGACACATTACAAAACTTATACGAAATAATCGCGCTTTCGTTGGCAGTATCAACAGCTATTAAAACAGGGAAACAACTTTCGCAAGAAGAAATGTCAGATCTGATTGATCGACTTTTTGCCTGTGAAAATAATAATTTTACGCCCGATGGAAAATCAATTCACACCACTATTTCACATAGCGAATTGCTTTCAAAGTTTGGTTAATGCCCTATATTCGAAAACTTATAAAATGTGATACAATTAAGTATTGATTAAACAATTTTTTTTTGTACTTTTGCAACCCATAAGTAAATAATAAAATCGAATATGGAAAGCAAACAAATCAGAACAGCCTTAATATCTGTTTATCACAAAGATAAATTAGATGTTATTATCCAAAAACTACATGCTCAGGGCGTAGAATTTATATCGACAGGTGGAACGCAAAGTTTTATCGAATCGTTGGACATTCCTTGTAGTGCTGTTGAAGATTTAACAGGGTATCCATCCATTCTTGGAGGACGTGTAAAAACCCTTCATCCAAAAGTATTTGGTGGCATTTTAGCTCGTCGTGAATTGGCCGAAGACAATGCTCAAATTGAAGAATACGAAATACCTGAAATCGATTTAGTTATTGTTGATTTATATCCTTTCGAAGCTACGGTAGCTGCTGGTGCCGACGAAGCAACTACAATAGAAAAAATTGATATTGGTGGTATTTCACTCATTCGTGCCGCTGCCAAAAACTTCAAAGATGTTGTCATTGTTGCTTCGCAAGATCAATATCAACCATTGCTCGACATGCTCGAAGCTAACGGCGGCAAATCAACTTTTGAAGAACGTAGATGGTTTGCAAAAGAAGCTTTTGCAGTATCTTCTCATTACGATTCAGCCATTTTTAATTATTTTGATGGCGACGAAAAATCAGCTTTTCGCTTAACAGAAAACAGTGCAAAATCTCTTCGCTACGGCGAAAACCCACATCAATCAGGAATTTTCTTTGGAAAATTCGACGATATGTTTGAACAATTGCAAGGAAAGGAAATTTCGTACAATAATTTATTAGATATCGATGCAGCAGTTAATTTGATTAACGATTTTGAAGACATAACATTTGCCATATTAAAACACAATAATGCTTGTGGCATTGCATCACGTCCACAATTAGTTGAAGCTTGGAATGCTGCTTTGGCAGGCGATCCGGTTTCGGCATTTGGTGGTGTATTGATAACGAATGCCATTGTGGACAAAGTTTCAGCTGAGGAAATGAATAAAATCTTTTTCGAAGTAGTAATTGCTCCCGATTACGATTTGGATGCTCTTGAAATTTTAGGTCAAAAGAAAAATCGTATTATTCTTATTTTAAAAAATGCAAAAGTATGTACTCAACAGGTTCGCACGTTGCTAAATGGAGTTTTGATTCAGGACAAAGACCTAAAAACGGAAACAGCTGAAGACATGAAGGTTGTTACCGAAAAAGCACCAACCGAACAAGAAATTGAAGATTTAATTTTTGCCAATAAGATTGTAAAACATTCTAAATCAAATGCCATAGTACTAGCAAAAAACAAGCAATTGTGTGCCAGTGGTATAGGACAAACTTCGCGCGTAGACGCTTTGGAACAAGCAATTGAAAAAGCTGGCTCGTTTAACTTTGAATTAAATGGAGCTGTAATGGCATCTGATGCCTTCTTCCCATTTCCTGATTGTGTACAGATAGCCTTCGAAGCCGGAATTACAGCTGTAATTCAGCCCGGAGGTTCTATCAAAGATCAGGATTCGATAGATGCTTGTAACAAAAATGGACAAGCAATGGTTACGACTGGATTTAGACATTTTAAACATTAAAAAAGACGACGGACAACAGATGACGGACAACAGAAAGTCAAAAGTCAAAGGTCAAAAGTTGAAAAACAATTAATATCAACAAATAACGGCGAAGCCTAATAACGCATAGCAAATAACGGCAAAGCCAAATAACATATAATATGGGATTATTTTCATTTACACAAGAAATTGCGATTGACCTCGGAACGGCCAACACAATTATCATTCACAACGATAAGATTGTGGTGGATGAGCCATCGGTAGTAGCCTTGGACAAACGTACCGACAAATTGATTGCCATAGGCGAAAGGGCTCGCCAAATGCAAGGTAAAGAAAACGAAGGAATTCGTACTGTTCGCCCATTACGCGATGGTGTGATTGCCGATTTCTATGCTGCCGAACTTATGATTAGAGGTATGATAAAGATGATTCCTACAAAAAATCACCTTTTTTCACCTTCACTCAAAATGGTCGTATGTATTCCTTCCGGAAGTACCGAGGTTGAAATTCGTGCTGTTCGCGACTCGTCCGAACATGCCGGTGGTCGTGAAGTGTACATGATTTACGAACCAATGGCTGCTGCTATTGGTATTGGAATTGATGTAGAAGCTCCTACGGGTTGTATGATTGTAGATATAGGTGGTGGAACAACCGAGATTGCTGTAATTTCACTCGGTGGTATTGTTTCCAACAAATCTATCCGTATTGCTGGCGACGATCTTACACTCGACATTGTAGAATATATGGGTCGTATGCACAATATTAAAGTGGGCGAACGTACTGCCGAAATGATAAAAATAAATGTTGGTGCAGCACTCACCGATTTGGAGGATGCTCCCGAAGATTATATTGTTCGTGGCCCCAACCGTATGACAGCTTTACCAATGGAAGTTCCGGTTTCTTATCAAGAAATTGCACATTGTCTCGAAAAATCAATTTCGAAAGTGGAAGCTGCTATTTTAAGCGCATTGGAACAGACACCTCCCGAATTATATGCCGATATTGTTGAAAAAGGAATTTACCTTGCTGGTGGTGGAGCTTTGCTTAGAGGTTTGGATAAACGCTTGACTGACAAGCTCAATATTCAATTCCACATTGCCGACGATCCATTGCGCGCAGTAGCTCGTGGAACAGGTGTTGCACTGAAAAATGTAGACAAATTCTCTTTCCTAATACGCTAAAAGCACTTCAAAAAAACAGAAGGCAGGTAAATTTGTGGAAAAATACTTTCATAATATTGCCTGCCTTTTTCGAATAATAATAAACTGCCCATGCGCAATCTGATTAATTTTCTTATACAATATAGCGTACTGATGTTATTTCTATTATTAGAGTTAATATCTTTTAGCCTTATTGTAAAAAATCAGGAATATCAGAAAAGTGTTTTTCTTTCGTCGAGCAATTCAACTGTTGCCTCGCTCTACGAAATGAGCAATTCGGTGGTAGAGTTTTTTAAATTAAAAGCTTCGAATGTTAGTTTATCAGAAGAAAACACAGCACTTAAAAATGAGTTAATTCAACTCCGCAATCAATTAGCCGCAATAACACCAGAAAAAAAAGATTCTATTCGATTTCACATTCCTCCCGAAATGGAATATAAATTTATTTCGGCAAAAGTAATTAATAGTTCTACCAATAAGCTTCAGAACTATATAACTTTGAACAAAGGAATCCGAGATGGCATAAAAGTAGATATGGGTGTTGTAAGCGATTTAGGTGTTGTTGGAATTGTAAAAACAGTTTCGGATAAGTTTGCTGTTGTTATTCCCATTTTGAATGATAAAATTCGGATTAATTGTAAATTTACAAAAAGTAATTACAGTGGTCCACTTCAATGGACGGGCTTTAATTATCAATATGCCAGTTTGGATGACATTGCTCGTCACGTAAAATTTGTAAAAGGTGATTCATTGGTAACCAGTGGGTTTACCAACACTTTTCCGGAAGGAATACCAGTTGGAACAATTGATAACTTTAACATCAAAGAAAGTGATCCTTATTACAGCATTAGCGTAAAATTGGCAGTGGATTTTCGTACTTTATCGCATGTAAAAGTAATTGATTATAAAAATTACCGCGAACAACGATTCTTAGAACAAGTTGCAAAAGAAAAATAAACATGCTTAGTGTCGTTCAAAATTTAGTTTCGTTTATTTTATTAGTACTTGCACAAGTATTAGTGCTAAATAACATCCAATTTTTGGGTTTTATAAATCCATATATTTATATTTTATTTATAATTTCGTTGCCGGTTCGTTTACCTCGTTGGTTTACATTAATTTTAGGATTTACAATAGGAATATTCATTGATATTTTTTCGAATACGCTCGGAATGCATGCATTTGCCTCTGTATTAATTGCTTACTCGAGAAGCTTTGTTATTAAGCTATTTACATCTATTGACGAAGGTAATAACCCAACACCTTCTTTTCATAGTTTTGGGGTGGGTGCTTACGTAAAATATGTTTTTGTAATGGTTTTTTTACATCACTCAGCCTTATTTTTCCTCGAAGCATTCTCGTTCTCACATTTTTGGCTCATACTTTTCAAAACGCTATTAAGTTCGGTAATTTCAATTTTAATTATTTTGGGTTTAAAGTCATTAAATCGTAAATAAATAATTAGAAACAAATGATTGAAAATAAATGATAAACGATTCACTTCAAAGCCGACATCGCGTTATTGCAACTATCATTACCGTAGTAATTGTAATCTATATTTTGCGATTATTTTCGATACAGATATTGGAAAGCAGGTATAAGGAAGGAGCTGACAGCAATGCTTTTCTCAAAAAAACGCTTTTTCCACCTCGTGGATTAATATACGACCGCAATGGTGTATTATTGGTTTATAATAAACCCGCTTATGATATTACGCTAATTATGCGTGAAATTCATAATCTGGACACAATTTCGTTTTGTAGGTCGTTGAACATTACCAAAGAGGAATTTATCGACCAACTCAAAAACATCAAAGACCGACGTAAGAATTTGGGATATTCGTCGTACACACCTCAAATATTCATGACCCAATTGGACATTGAAGATATTGCCACTTTTCAGCAATCGATGTATAAATATCCTGGTTTTTATGTACAAAATCGTACATTACGCGAATATGCTTTTCCTAATGCTGCCCACGTTCTTGGTAACATTGGAGAAGTTACTCAGCGACGAATAGAAAAAGACGATTATTACAAATCGGGCGATTATGCAGGTCGAGATGGCATAGAATACACTTATGAAAATGTGTTGAGGGGGAAAAAAGGGATGGAGATTTTGTTGCGAGATGCCAAAGGACGTATCAAAGGAAAATACGAAAACGGGAAAAGTGACATACCTGCAAGTGCTGGCGAAAATTTGAAATTAACACTCGATATAAAATTACAAGTATTAGCCGAAAAATTAATGACTGGTAAAGTTGGAAGTGTGGTTGCCATTGAACCTAAAACAGGCGAAATTCTTGTAATGGTTTCAAATCCAGCATTTAACCCATCCATATTAGTTGGTAGAAAACGCTCAAAAAACTATCGAGCACTTTTAAACGATCCCACCAAGCCACTCATGAATCGAGCTACACAAGCACAGTATTCACCAGGCTCCTCTTTCAAACCTTTGCAAGCTTTGGTTTGTCAGCAAATGGGCGGTATTACCGAAAATACCATGTTCGCATGTAACGGCCCCGGATCATCACCCATCCGATGTACACACCATCATGGTTCGCCAGTAAGTTTACTGAGCGCTATTGAGCAAAGTTGCAATCCTTATTTTTGGCATGCATACCAAAATACAATTGAGAAAGATGGTTATGGCGAAAAAAATATTATTTTTCGAACAAACTACGATGAATGGGTTGATAGGATGAAAAGTTTTGGTTTGGGCGAAAAATTTACCGATGGCGATTTGTACGAACAATCTCGTGGCTACATTCCCACTCAAAAATTTTATAACAAGGTATATAAAGCCGAAACAGGCTGGCGCGCAATTACCATTCGTTCAAACTCTATAGGGCAGGGCGAAGTATTAGCAACCCCTTTACAGTTAGCCAACACAATGGCTGCCATTGCCAATAATGGTTATTATATTACACCGCATTTGCACAAGTCCGACACTATGTTGACAAAAATCCATAGAGTAAAAGTGGACGAAAAATTTTACCCAATAGTGCACGAAGGCATGTCGCGAGTTTTCGTTTCAGGTACAGCTCGCTCGTCGCAATTAGACAGTATATCCATGTGTGGAAAAACAGGTACAGTACAAAACCCGCATGGAAAAGACCACTCGCTTTTTGTAGGTTTTGCACCACGCGAAAACCCCAAAATAGCAGTAGCTATTGTAGTAGAAAATGCCGGATTTGGCTCTACTTATGCAGCTCCTATTTTCAGTTTAATGGCCGAATTATATCTCAAAGGTGAAATTACACGTACAGAATTAGAAGAGCGAATAACTAATATCGTAACAAATGCCAGTGTCAAAGAACGTTAGTATAAAATATGCCCTCGACTGGACAACTGTAGCCTACTTTGTTGTTTTAGTATTTATGGGCTGGATAAGCATTTATGGTGCGAGCTACAACTTCGATCAATCGGGAATTCTCGATTGGGATCAGCGTGCAGGAAAACAATTTGTATGGATTCTTACTGCATTTGCCATTGGCGGTATGTTGCTTCTTGTTGATTATAAAATGTATAGCTTCTTTGCTTACTTTATATATGCTGCAACAATTGCCTTGCTCGTGCTTACCATTTTTGTGGCCCCCGACATCAAAGGATCCCGATCGTGGTTAGTAATTGGTCCGATAAGTTTTCAACCCGCCGAATTAGCCAAAATGGCAACCGCTTTAGCTCTTTCGCGCTATATGAGTTCGTACAACTACAAACTTAAAACATGGCGCGATTTAATTCCATTGGGCATGTTTATTATGCTGCCTTTTATGTTAATTATTTTACAAAAAGAAACAGGATCTGCACTTGTTTTTATTGCATTTTTACTTATGCTTTACCGCGAAGGTATGAATGGAATTATTTTACTTCTAATAGTGTTGGCAGTAATTTTATTTGTTATTGTCATTCGATTTAGCACTGTAATTATTGGCGATGATCAAGGCACACTTGGTTTTATAATTGCAATGGGCTTATTGTTGTTTATTCAACTTGGATATTCATTTTTCAGAGCCCATCATTCCAAAGAATCAGGTTATTCGCTTGCTGGGATTACCATCCTAACAATAATACCACTTATATTAAGTATTTGGTATAGAATAAATTTCAACTACTTAAGCTTAGGTATTGTTGTATTAAATTCAATTTTCTGGGCTTTACAAGGCTTTATAACTCGCCATAAACAATATTGGTTAGTAGCTGCCATAACCCTTGGTTCGGCTGCATTTTGTTACTCATCCGATTATCTTTTCGAAAAAGTACTCGAACCGCACCAACAAATTCGTATCAAGGTATTATTAAATATGGAGAGTGATCTTTCGGGCGCCGGATATAACGTCAACCAATCGAAAATTGCTATTGGTTCGGGTGGTTTTTTGGGTAAAGGTTTCCTAAATGGCACACAAACCAAATTGAAATATGTACCGGAGCAAGATACCGACTTTATTTTTTGTACCGTAGGCGAAGAACATGGATTCTGGGGCTCTACATTGGTGTTAGTTATTTATTGGCTATTACTAATGCGAATTCTTCGTATAGCCGAACGACAGCGAGAACCATTTAATCGTATCTACGGCTATTCTGTAGCCAGCATTTTCTTCTTTCACCTAATGATAAACATTGGCATGGTATTGGGAATAATGCCCGTTATTGGCATTCCACTACCCTTTTTTAGTTATGGAGGTTCCTCGCTATGGGGCTTTACCATTATGCTTTTTATATTGCTTCGGCTCGATGCTTCCCGCTTAGAAAGATTAAGATAGAATAATTTTAATTTTTTTCTATCAATTTATATATCACTTCGTAAAATTAACAACGAATAAATCCGTACTTTTGCACTCCTAATTAATAAACACAAAAAAAATGATTACTACAGACCAACTTAAAGATGTGTTGGAGCGCGAGATCGCGTTGAGGAGGTACCTTTGACATCGATTCAAAAACTATCCAAATAGAAGAAGAAGATTTACGCACGCAAGTTCCAGGATTTTGGGACGATGCGAAAGCTGCCGAAGCTCAAATGCGTAAAATAAAAGACTTAAAAAACTGGGTTGAAGGCTACAAAGACGTAAAAACGGCCATCGACGAACTTCAATTAGCATTCGATTTTTATAAAGAAGAAGCTGTTTCGGAAGAAGAAGTTGACGAAGCCTATCGACATGCTTTGGAGCAAGTGGAAACGCTGGAGCTTAAAAACATGCTTTCGAAAGAAGAAGACAAATTAGGCGCAGTAATTAAAATTGTGGCTGGTGCTGGTGGTACCGACGCGCAGGATTGGGCTGATATGCTTTTCCGCATGTATCAGCGTTGGGCTGAACGTCAGGGTTATAAGGTTGAAATTACCAATATTCAAGATGGCGACGAAGCCGGAATAAAAACCGTTACCATGCAATTTGATGGTGAAATGGCGTATGGCTACCTCAAAAGCGAAAACGGTGTTCATCGGTTGGTGCGTGTTTCACCTTTCAATGCTCAAGGCAAACGAATGACCTCATTTACATCGGTTTATGTTGTTCCGTTAGTAGACGATACCATCGAAATTGAAGTTAATCCGGGAATGTTAACATGGGATACCTTTCGTTCGTCGGGCGCTGGTGGGCAGAATGTAAATAAAGTAGAAACAGGCGTTCGCTTGCACTATAAATTTATGAATCCGGTAACCAATTTGATGGACGAAATTGTGATCGAAAACACCGAAAGTCGTTCGCAATTTGGCAATAAAGACAATGCTATTCGTTTACTAAAATCGCAACTTTACGAGCTTGAACTTGAAAAACGACGTGCTGCAAGCGCAGTTGTGGAAGCAGGTAAAAAGAAAATTGAATGGGGTTCGCAAATTCGCAGCTATGTTTTCGACGATCGTCGTGTAAAAGACCATCGTACCAATTACCAAACTTCGAACGTAAATGCAGTAATGGATGGCGATATAGATGCATTTATAAAGGCTTATTTAATGGAATTTACTGAATAATTCTTGAAAAAGATACCATTTTAGTTAATGAGTTGAAATAAAGCAACAAAATTGAGATTTCATGCGTTTAGTAGAATAAGTTTTGATTGCAAAATTGCAATCAGTTTAATTTAAAGAATCAAATCAAAAAAAAAACAATCATGAAAAAAAACATTTTTATTCTAGCAATGGTTGCCATGTTCGTATCGGCAAATGTAATGGCTGAAACTCCAGCAAAAAAAGAAACAAAAAAAGAATGCTGCGATAAAGGCGAAAAGAAAGACTGCAAAGGTGAAAAAAAAGATTGCAAAGGTGAAAAAAAAGAAGCTTGTTGCGACAAAAAAGCTGAACCAGCAAAAAAATAATTTTTTCGTTCTTAAACAAGAAAAGCCACGTTATGTGGCTTTTTTTGTTTAAAGGTCTTCAAAGTGCTACTTTTGACTACATTTTATTTTTTCAACCCTGCAATTCCTTCTTTCAGCGAAGCAATTTTACTTTCGGCATCTGCTTTTTTCTTACGTTCGTTTTCAACAATTTCGGGTTTGGCATTGGCTACAAAGCGTTCGTTACCAAGTTTTATCATTACAGAATTAATAAAGCCTTCGAGGTATTTAATTTCGGTTTCCAATTTGGCAATTTCTTCTTCTACATTTATCAAACTGCCCATGGGGATGGCAAATTCGGTTGTGCCAACTAAGAAAGAAATAGAACCAGCTGCTTTGTCAGTCACATTTTCGATTGTTTCCAAATTTCCAAGTTTAGCAACCACTGCATTAAATGTTTCATCATGCACTCCAACAATTTGCATACTCAACACCTCTTTATTTGGAATATTTTTCTGCAAACGCACCGTACGAATTCCCGCAATTATTTCTTTTGCATATTCAAACTCAGTAATCAGTTTTTCGTCTACTATGATAGCTTTGGGTTGAAGAACAACCATTATACTTTCGCCCTCTTTACGTTCTTCCAACGCTTGCCACAATTCTTCGGTTATAAATGGCATAAACGGATGCAACACTTTTAACAAAGAATCGAAGAAACCAAGAGTAGCTTCGTAGGTTGCGCGGTCAATTGGTTTTTGGTAAGCAGGTTTAGCCATTTCCAAATACCACGACGAAAACTCATCCCAAAACAATTTGTAAACCGCCATTAATGCTTCCGACAAACGGTATTTCGAGAACAAATCGTCAATTTCATTCAATGTTTTATTTAGCTGTGTATCAAACCATTTAACAGCCATGCG
>CAMDNO010000086.1 GCA_945902955.1 Porphyromonas cangingivalis | reverse complement strand
GGTTGCATAATTTTCCGTATCCATTCGGGGGCTAAGCGATAATCGTGTTGCAAATGCGTTGGTTTTTCCTTTTTGAGATATTGTTGTATTTTCTCTATCTCCTCAACGGCAACTTTGTCTTTGCCAATCGTTCGGAGTGCTTGTATGGCTAATGTGCTTATTTCTCCAATGGTTGATACGTTTTTAGGGCTGGCATGTTTGAATGTAATGGTCCGCTTGCCTATTTTCACTTTGCGCGAAGTTCCATCGGTTAAGTACACCACATTCAGTGGAACTTGAGTGCTTAAACCCATGCGGTTAAGCGCATACGCTCCTGTGGGCACTATGCGTGCTTTGTCTCTTTTGGCAATGGCAGTAGCTATGGCCTCGATACCAGGAGTTATGGCACCAATCACAGGGTCAATTTCTGGTCGTGCATAAATGCCACGTGCCACACGTGAAATATCGTTTTTAACAACCAATCTTTCCAACACTTTAGATACAGTTTTTGCCGTACCAAAGCTTAGAAAATCTTCGGTAAAAAAGAGCGAACCCCTCCTCGCTTTTCTAATTTTTATAACTATTTTATCATCAATACTTTCCATATCATTTTAAAGTATATTTTGTCGCAAATATAATGAATATTTGCGACATTTGATTCATTATAAAATCATTATTTTGTTTATCTCTTAATTCAATTGATTTGTATGAAAATCCTGACATATTTCGATATTATTTTGTCCCAAATACAGCCACAATTTGGGACAAAAATCTGCTTTGAACAACTGCTTTCTTAGATCAATTTTTGCGAACCCCTCCTCGGAAATTTAAATTAATTCAACAATTTGTAAATCAAATAAATGCACTATATGTTTAGTTGTTTTTTGTCCCAAATACTGCCTATTTTTGCGACAAAAGCACCTCTATCTTTAATAGCGAATTCTTTTTTGTTCCTGTACAATTTCTCTCAACGTATCTATGCTCATTAATTTACACTTTAGCAAACGGACAAAGTGAGTGTAAGTGTAAGACCTGCGGGCGATGAAAAAAGCGGGTGCTACTGGGTCATCCCGACCACAGGAAACCAAAGCATCAGCAATCTGCGCTTACTTATTAATCAGCGTGTTATGCGCATTCAGCCTGCTACTGTTATTTCAACTTTTTGTTCAACTTCATCTTCAACTTCATCTTCTTCTGTTTCATCACTAATACCCATCATCATGTTGTAATGACCTATGTTTCTTGTGTGTTTAAAAATATCTTGAAATACCTTTAAATACTTTACAATCATTCCATCAGGTGCTTCTATATACAAATCATCCGAAAATGTATGTGACCCTTCGTTTACCCAACTTAGAAGTGATCGACATATTTCTCTTTCTTCTTGAGTTTGGAATTTCCCAATTAAGAAATCGTCACGTTTATTACCTAAAATGCTGAAGAAGTTTTCAAGAATCCTTCGCATAGTATTTTGAATAGTAATTCCAGAGTTTTTTTCCCATTCCTTTATGTCACGCCAAAGTAATTCGTAAGAAGATTGAATAGGATTTTGGTCGTTATAATATTGAATTGTTGAGAATTTATAGTTTTTCCGAAGAATCCAAAACTGTGATTTTTGAACTTTTCTATTAAGACCTTCATAAGAAACTTCCTTATGGAAATAAACATTATGAGTCAGCAAAATTACTTGTTTGATATTTCCTTTGTCACTTTTCACATCTTTCAAAATCTCTTTTATCAAAGTGCTGACTACAAAAAGGACATTACTGTCTAAGCTAGAAATAGGGTCGTCAATTACAAGAATTCTTTCTTCATTTACGTTATCTTCTGTTGAACCTCCTTTTGCGTGCTGTAGAAAATACAAAAATGTGATAAAGGTAATCTCACCTTCACTTAAAGTTGATTCTGCAATATCACCGTTTTCTCGCTGTATTTTGTAAAAGCCTGCTTCTGTTGCCGGAACAATCTCAAAACTGTTAAATCCATAAGATTTAAGAAGTCGATTTATTTCGTCAATCGTAGGCTGTATACTTGTTACGTTTTTACTTAGTTCTTTTATTTCTGAATTCAAATCACGGTAATCCTTCAACTTGTTTTTCAACTGAGTTTCAATAGCATTATATCCTGTTTCAAGTCCTTTTCTTGTTGCGATGAACTTATCAATTTCACTTTTGAATTCTTCAATTAGAAACTTCCAAATTGCTTTTACTAAAATATTGCGTTGATTAGAATAATCTAAAACTATGTCATTATGTTTCTTTATTTCTTTGTTTGCAGTAGTAATTAATTCAGATATTTGAGTCAGTAATTCATTTTGACTTACTAATTCAACACTTCTACTTGGTTCTTTAAGTTTGTTATTTTGATATTCGTTATTAGTGGTGTTTTGGCTAATCAAAGTTTTGAGTAAAGAGGAAAATTTGTCGAGATTCAGTTTAGAATTCTTCAAGTCTTTTTGAATAACCTCAGTACTATTCAGCTCAATTGTAAGAATTTGCACTAATGTGTTATATTCTTGTTTTAATATCTTTAGCGATTCAATATCTTTTATGTAGGTTTCGTCAAAATAACTTTCTAATTGATTTTTGAATTTGTCGGTAATAGTAGATTGCTGACAGAATGGACAAATATCACTTTCTTGTAGATAAGTTCGACCTTGATTTACCCAGTCATTGATATTAAGTTTTTGAATAAGTTTTGCAATATCTACATCAGCTTTCCCAACGATAATTTTTCTCCAAATAGTATCTTTTTCAATCTCAACAATCCTATCAAAATTGATTATGCTAATGAAATTTAAGTTTTGAGGTGTCTCTCCGAAAATAGTTGAAGCTTTTTCTTTCAACTCATCGATTGTTTGTAGGTTTTCTTTGCTATTCGTATATTCTAGTAATAGTCTGCTTTTGAAAAGGTCGCCAGACCTCATTGAGCCTACAAAAGCATCTTTGAATATGTTTTGATACTTCTTGTAAATTTTTGTCCATGCAAACTCTTTAAAGTCTGACTCTAATGCTTCTTGCTTATCTTTATGTAATTTCTGTGAAATCCTAATTCTTTCACCTTCTAATTTAATTTGACCAAGTTGTACTGTTTTGTCTTCAATAAGCTTTTTTTGTTCTTTTGTAGCTTCACCAAGTGTAAAAACTCCTTCTAACTTTCCCTTATCAAAATTTTTTGCTCTAAATTCTTTATTGTAAACTAATGTTTTTAATTCTGTTCCATTTTTCCAAGTTGCAGAACAATCAGGGAATTTGGGGTCGATTGGATTTAGCAAGAAATTTGAAATTGTAGTTTTACCACATCCATTTGAACCGTATATAAAGTTGACTTTTTTTAAATTGTCAATCTGAATACCTGTAGAATCAAAAGAAGCAGCATTTTTTAAAAATATTGACTCAATCATTGTTTTTTTGATTTTGAATGTGTAATTGTATTCTCTTTCTTTTTTATGGTTTTATAAACTTGACCCATCTCTTCATTTATTTTGGCTTACTGCTAACTATTTACACCCTCAACAACATCCCTTTTCTAATTTTCAGCCGTTTGTTTTTTTAGTTGTCAGTTAATCATTAGTTTACAAATTTTATTTCAATTAAAGACCTTCGTGTTTTTTTTGTCACAAAACAGGCTAAATTTGTCACAAAATGATTTTATATATTGCGGTGCCCCCGATGCTCGGGATGTACCATCTACACCTAAAAAACATTTTAATATTCCTTTCTCTAAAAATATCACGGGGCGCTGCCCCTTTGCCTTGTGGGTGGTGCGATGATGCTACAAATATCATTGGGGCGCTGCCCCTCAGAACCGCAATATCCAAAAGGTGCAGCGCACCATAATATTTGTAGAAAACCGTAATAACACCAATCACAAAGGTGCGGAGCACCGTCATATTTGTAGAAAATCGTAACCACACCATCCAAAGGTGCAGCGCACCGAATTGTAAATCGGCGTAGCCAAATATCAAATATCCAAATTACAAAAACCAATCATTCAACATATTGCGGGGCTCCCGATGCTCGGGATGTTCCAGCTGCCCCTTTGCGTTATGGGTGGTGCGACGATTCTACAAATATTATCGGGGATCTGCCCCTCAAAACCGCAATATCCAAAAGGTGCAGCGCACCATAATATTTGTAGAAAACCGTAATAACAATGTACCCAAAGGTGCAGCGCACCGAAATATTTGTAGAAAACGGTAACCACACCGACCCCAGAGGTGCAGCGCACCGTAATATATCATTATCAATCATTCAAAAAACTCAAAAACATATTCTTCCTTATATTCTATGCCATTGTCTTTCAACATCTTCAAGTATTCTTCTTTGAATGTTTTTTTCTTATGATGTTTTTCCTGATTCATAATGTAATTGCAAACAATTTCAACCTGTGAATGTGAATGCGAAAAGCCACCATATCCTTCTTGCCACTCAAATTTAAACTTCGAGAGTTTGTTGTCTTTTATCCATTGGTTGCTCGAAGTCTTAATTTGTTCGACTAACTTTGGAATTAGATAATTGACATTGTAACCAATGAAGATGTGGATATGATCGGATACGGATTTTATAGCCAGCATTTTATGTTTGTTGTTTTGAACAATACCAGTAATGTATTTTTCTAAATCATTTTTCCACTCTTTTTTTATCATTGCATCTCTGTTTTTTGTGGCAAAAACTAAATGAACGTGCATTTGCAAATATGTATCTCCCATATATTTGTTTTGTTTTAAAGTTGTTATGTTTTATAGGTGCGGCGCATCTTTATATAATATTGCAAAATTACAAAAACCATTTCATTCACCATATTGCGGGGTGCTACCCCTTTGGGTCGTGGGTGGTGCGACGATGCTACAAATATCATCGGGGCTCTGCCCCTCAAGACCCATAATATTTATTGTTTGCTACAAATATCATCGGGTTGCTGCCCCACAAAACCACAATGTCCTAAGGTGCGGATGGAACATCCCGAGAATCGGGAGCACCGAAATATTTGTAGAAAACCAAAACCGCAAGTACCTAAGGTGCAGCGCACCGTTATATTTGTAGAAAACTATAATCAAAATATCACCAAAGGTGCAGCGCACCGGAATATTTGTAGAACCAGATAACCCAAATGTAACCAAAGGTGCAGCGCACCGAAATATAATATTGCCAATTCACAAAAACCATTTCATTCAACATATTGCGGGGCGCTGCCCCTTTGGGTCGTGGGTAGTGCGATGATTCTACAAATATCATCGGGGCTCTGCCCCTCAAAACCGCAATGTCCTCTAAGGTGCAGAGCACCGTAACATTTGTAAAAAAACGTAACGCAATCTACCCAAAGGTGCAGAGCACCGAAATATCGTTTTTTTCATCAACATTTCAAACAAATATCATTGTTTATTCTCCCCAAACACCCCTTCAAACCATTCCCACGCCACCCTATAATCTTCCACTCTATCGCATTTATCGAATGGTGGATAGTAGGTGATTTGCTGGCCTTGGTACAGCTCACTTTTGGTGATGGTGTGGGTGTAGGTGTCGCCTTGTTTTAGGGTGCGTTGGTTAGCATCGTTAGTGAGGGTGTCTCTCGGAGAGACGCCCTCACTTGGGACGGAAATTTTTTCCCATTCCGGGCGGTCGATGCCTACGCCGTTGAGGCCTTTGCTGCATGTGAAAATGATATTGCCGCGCTGGTCGTACCAGGTATCGTCTTCGTTTTGCTGGAGTACGGGGAACTGTACGTTGTAAATGAGTATCAACTCATCGAGCGTGAGCCCCAGAGCCATGGCGGTGATAACGTCTATCTCTACCAATGCCATGCGGCGCTCGTACCAGTTACGCAAGGGTGAACTCCACTGCCACTCGGGTGTAAGCGTATCGAAGGGTTTTAACCGACCGTCTGCCTTGCTCCAATTATCGGCTTTGTAGGCTTCCTGCCAGCTTTCTTCCCACAACGGAGCGTAGTATTTATTCAAACAATTCAACTGAAGCGTACGGCTGAAAAGCTGCGGTTTGTATTTGGAATCAATGCCTAAAGGAAATGAATTAATTCTACCATCATAAAGATTTGAAGCTCCAATGGTTTTCATAAAGAAATCTAATACAATGGAAGAGACTAAACCGGATAATTCAACTAAGTATTTTGTTTCTTTAAAAATCACAGAAATAATACCATTAGTATGACTTGTATTTGCCGGTAAAATTGCACTCGTTAAGGTACGTTCACCTGATTGACTAAGCATTTTCCGAAATCCAACTTTGTAATAATCTATCCATTTATCAAATTCAATTGAACCATCACTCACTTTCTTAATGGTTTTAAAACCTTTTATCAAATTTGGAAAAGCTTGTCGATTCTCGTTTGGAATATAGTTAGTTCTTGCCACAAAATCCTCATTAATAAGATTATGGTCAATTATACTGTAATCTGTATTCGCAATTTCACAAATATTATTCGGGGATTTATACAACGGATTAGAGACAAAAATATGTGGCCCACTATATATCATTTCAAATTGTTCAACAACAGGAAATTGCGTAGATCGTATGATTGTTTTATTGTTTACTGCGTTTGTTTCATCCAAACAAACTGATATTTTAATTTCAAAATCCTCAACAGAGTTTTTAAAATTACTTAGTTTCTCCAACACATTAATGATAGATTGGGAGTGAATTGAAACTAATTTTGCTGTTTCACCAATATTTGAATTTTCAAAAAGTTTGGCTAATGTTGTTAATCTTGATTGTGTAAAATGGACAATACGCTCTTTGTGTGGCATAGTATTCCACGCAAAACCATTATCACCTTCTCCTTTTGTTTTTAAACCACCACAAACACCTTTACCATCATGGTTAAAGCTTCCTTCAATGGTTGAAGGGTGAAATAAATTATTGATAGAATAAAATGATATTTCACTTTTCAGTCCTGAATGAATTTGAATTCCAAAAACATTCCAATGTAAAATTTCCGAAAACAATTTTAAAACATTTACAAACTGAAAATGAAACTTCAATCGTTTATACATTTCTTTTCTCAATGGCTGTCCATTCGGGTCATCGTACACACCTTCTGGATGTAGCAGTCCCATAAAACCTTGAGGTGCAGTGAGCGAGAAACCATTTTCCAATACGCATTTGTAGAGGTTGGTTTGTTGCCCTTTGAGCAATGGATAGTTTTGTACGGCATTCATAAAGAGTGCCGAACTTTCAATGCCTATATTTTCGGCATAATAGCCGTTTTTCTGTTCGGGAACCGATAAGTACGATTCCTGCAATTTCCGCACTTGTGGCGCAGTAGTTTTGCGTATCGAAACTTCGGGAAACAGCTCCGCAATAATATCTTTTTCTTCAAATTGCAGTTTCAGCCAAGGCGGATTTCCCACCACAATATCAAAACCGCCCCGTTCTTTAAACACTTCCAGAAACTCCAGTTCGTGGTGAAAAAAGCGATGTTGTGTGCGCAGTGCTTCTACGGTTTGCAGGCGGTCGGCCGTGCCAAACAAGGTAGATTGGTCGCCGGCATTTTGCCATATATTTTCGAGAATGGCGCGTGCATCAGCGTTTTCGTCGAGGTGCGAGAGATCCACGCCCAATATGTTTTCCACTTCGTTGTACCATTGGTCGCGGGTAGGCAAGTCTGCCACCTCGCGCGCATCCCAGAACCACAGGCTACACCAATAATCCATAATGGTGCGCAGCTTGTAAAATGGTGAGTTACGGGAGTTCAGGGTTTTGGTGAGGTGTTCCTTTTCGTCGTAGCCTTTCAGGGTGGTTTGTTGCCCTTCCACGCCATACACTTTGTAAATGCTGGTGGTGTCCTTAATAATTCCCTGTATTTGCTTGCTGTGTTCCAGTAGCAGAATGTCAATTACACGGCATATTTTTTCCAGCCTTTTGCATTCGTCGGCATTGAGTGGCTTTTTAATTTCAGCTTTCCATTCAGCTACTGCTTTTTTCTGAGCGTCGTTAAACTCGCTCTTTATCAAAGCTATACCTGCCGAAGCCAGCATGTTTTCGTCGGGCAGCAGAAAGTGGTAATATTGGTTGGCTTTGCGGTTTAGGTTTCCGTCTTTAAGCCAAGTTATTCGTTTTGGGGCTTTTGTCCACCATGCTTTGGCTACGGGTTTGGCATTTTTACTTGGAGTTGTACCTGCGGGGTATTCCACGTTTACATCCTTTTGGTCGTACACTTTCAGCCAGCATCCCACCACGGCATTTCCCACGCCCAAGCGGTGTGCAAAAAACGGTGTTTCCATGTTGCGGTGCATACAGTTGAGCCAGAGCGAAAGTTTGCCCAGCTCCACTGCCGTAGGGTTTAAATCCACACCGTACACGTTGTTGGCTGCTATATAGGCTTTTACTTTTTGCAGTTCGTCGGTGTAGTTGCCCGGCACAATGCGTTTTCCGCCACGGCGCACTTCTTCGGTTTCTTTTAGTTCCAAATACGTTCCCGCCAGTTGGTTTATCACCTCGTTTTGGAAAGCGGCAGCACCCATGGCAGGTTCCAGAATTTTGAGTTTCAGCAGTTCTTCGGCGCAATCTTCGCCTGCTTCCTGTCGCTCTTTTAGCTTGTCGATAATGCCTTTGAGCGTATATTTTACGGTGGTTTGCGTCAGCACTTCGGGGGTGTAAAACGAAGCCGACTTTTTGCGGTCGCGCCCATTGAGTCGGTACACAAACTGCCCACGTGGAATCTGTTTGTCGAACTGCGGGTTTTCCGTATCTTTCAGAATTTCGTTATCGGCAAATTCGTCGCGTCGCGAAAGTGGCACCAGAAAAGTACCTTCTTTGCCATCGGCATCGTCGGCTTTTTTTACTTCAATCAGCGTTTCGGCAGCAAAAAAACCATTGAACGCCAGCAAACTTTCGTACACGCTACCCAATTGATTGATACCCAAATTGGCGTACGAAATGCGTCCACGGCGTTTGCCTTTGCTTTGGTTGCTGAGCGAGAGATTGAATATAATTTTTTGCAAAATAAAATTGCGGAATTGCACACCTACCAACAGTTTCAGCTCTTTGTTGTCGAACAAAGGCGAATCTAGGGGTTTCATGTTGAAACCGTTTTCGGTCTTTACACCGTTGTGCAAGTAGTCGAATAGCTTCCACAGACTTTGCGAAAAGAAATCACCATAGCGCGACGAATCGGTGGTAAGTGGAATCATTTCGAGGTCACGCAGCATTTCCAAACTATAACCGCGCTGATAAGTGGTGTCCCGTATGGGCAATATCTCCAAATCTTCGCGCGCCTCGGCATAGAATAGAAAAAGCAACCGATACACCAACGATAAACATTCGTTTTTCAGTTCACGGGCAAAACTTTCGTCGGCCATCAGCTTTTCGATGGCATCTTTGGCATCGAGCGTTTTGGCCTGTTCTTTTTTGTACCAAATAGCTTCGTTGGCCAGACTTTCCACCGCAAAAATCACGGCGTTTTTCAGGTTTTGCGTTACGCCATAAGCCGCTTTGTGGGCGTCCTCATCCAGACTTTGCAACAAGCTATCCGAACTGCTCATAAAGTTGGACTTAGCCAGCAGGGCATAGAAAAGTGCCAAAAAATCGTGATTACTCGGTAAGCGCGATTCTACAAAAAGTTCTTCGAGGTCGAACAACAGGAAACTATCGTATTTCCATTTTTCGTAGTGAATGAGAAAAATTTTGGCACCCGCCAGCAAAATAACATAAGTGGGGCGTTCGTCTTCGGGCAACAAAAAAAGTTCCGAAAGAGCATCGCGTACTACGTCGGGGTGAAACTGCACTTCTTTCCACGCTTCGGGGAAAACACGTTTCCAATCGTCGCGAAGCCATATTTGACTGTAAATATCTTCGGTTTTATTATCACTCACGTTTATAATGGCTTTCATTTCCATCACAAACAAATAGGGCTTTCCACCTTTGGCGTAGTTGAGTCGCACCGGAATGGCTTCCTTTTCGTTGAGGTAAATGGGTTGGCTGTAAGTAGGCGTACCGTTCACATAACCCAGCGCATCCAACACCTCGGTATGAAAATCGTGCGTCCGTTTTACTTTGTCTTCTTCGCGTTTCAGATTGAGCAAGTCATTCTTAAAACGGAAATACTTTTCGCGCAGGGGCGAAATACGGGCATTGATTTGAGAAATATGGTTTTCGGTGTTATTCCCGTCGCTGTCTTTCTTTTGGGTAACGTAACCTACTTTGTCGAAAACTTTCCGGTGAAAGTCGTCGGCAAAGAAGTGTTGAGAGTAGTAGTCACCTATGTTTTCTATGAATTTCATCAATTAAATAATTTACGATTTTACAATTTACGATTTACAATTTTCCCGGTTATTAGTGTCAGCCAAAAAATTTAAATAATACAAATTATACAACATATTACGGGGCTCCCGATGCTCGGGATGTTCCAGCTGCCCCTTTGCGTTATAGGTGGTCGCTGATTCTACAAATGTCATCGGGGCGCTGCCCCTCAAAACCACAATTGAATTATCGTTTACTACAAATTTCATCGGAAACTGTCCCTCAAAACCGCTTTTACCCAAAGGTGCAGATGGTACATCCCGAGCATCGGGGGCACTGAAACATTTGTAGAATACCGTAACAACAATGTCCCCAAAGGTGCAGAGCACCGTAATATCGTTTTTTATACCGCCATTTTATACCGTCATTTTCTCCACAGTCTTTACCACAGTTTCTGCCACAGTATTACTATTCTGTTTTATCCGAAATAATCACCCATTGCCCACTTTTTGTAGAACCGGAACGTTGTATCTTACCATCCAATTTTAGTTTATTTAATTGATATTCAACGCCTCTTCTGCTTAACTTAGTTTCAATTGCAAGTTCTTTTGTCGTTATTGAAGACCTTTGTAGTATAAGTTTCAGAATAATTTCTTCCACAGTTTCTTCCACAGTATTTGTATTTATTGCATTTAAAACAATATTCCAATGCCCACCTTTATCAGGCCCTACATGTATTATTTTATTATCATTTTGCAGCCTATTTATCTGTTTTTCAATAGCTCTAGTAGATATTCCAATAATCTCAGCAAGTTCTGAAATCGTAATAAAATTATTTATTTCAATCAGTTTTAGTATTTTCTCCGAACTTTTCTCCGAACTTTTTTGTACGGTTTCTTGGGTTGGTTTTTTTATTTCGTCTTCCACCACTACCGGTCGTTTAAAAGAAAACCATAATCACAATGTCACCAAAGGTGCAGAGCACCGTCATATTTGTAGAAACCATAACCACACCAACCCACAAAGGTGCGGAGCACCGTAACATTTTCAACTCTGTTATTCGAAAAACTCAAAAATATATTCTTCTTTGTATTCTATGCCATTGTCTTTCAGCATCTTCAAGTATTCTTCTTTGAATGTTTTTTTCTTATGATGTTCTTCCTGATTCATAATGTAATTGCAAACAGTTTCAACCTGTGAATGTGAATGCGAAAAGCCACCATATCCTTCTTGCCACTCAAATTTAAACTTCGAGAGTTTGTTGTCTTTTATCCATTGGTTGCTCGAAGTCTTAATTTGTTCGACTAATTTTGGAATTAGATAATTGACATTGTAACCAATGAAGATATGAATGTGGTCGGATACCGATTTTATAGCCAGCATTTTATGTTTGTTGTTTTGAACAATACCAGTAATGTATTTTTCTAAATCATCTTTCCATTCCTTTTTTATCATTGCATCTCTGTTTTTCGTGGCAAAAACTAAATGAACGTGCATTTGCAAATATGTATCTCCCATGTAACTATTTTTTTTTTTAAGGTGCAGAGCACCATAATATTTGTAGAAAACCGTAATAATACCAATCACAAAGGTGCAGAGCACCGTAATATCAAATATCCAAATTACAAAAATCATTTATACACCATATTTCGGGGCGCTGCCCCTTTGCGTTGTGGGTGGTGCGACTATTCTACAAATGTCATCGGGGCTCTGCCCCTCAAGAGTTCTTATGCACAAAAGGTGCAGCTGGAACATCCCGAGCAACGGGTGCACCGTTATATTTGTAGAAACCGTAACCACACCAACCCACAAAGGTGCAGAGCACCGTAATATCAATTATCCAAATTACAAAAACCATTTATACACCATATTTCAGGGCGCTGCCCCTTTGCGTTGTGGATGGTGCGACTATTCTACAAATATCATCGGGGCTCTGCCCCTCAAGAGCGATTATACACAAGGTGCAGCTGGAACATCCCGAGCAACGGGTGCACCGAAATATCGTTTTTTTTCACCACCTATCCATTCAATATATTGCGTTGCGCTGTCCCTTAAATCTGTGTAATAATAATAATCTTCTGTTTGCTAACATTTTATGCATTAAAGAAAACGGCTAATAACCTCAAATAAGGGTCGTTATCCAATTGAAAATAGCTCTCGTAAAACTCACGTGTTTCTGCATGAACATAGTCAATGTCTTTTTTGCGTTTGTCCTTGTGCGATTTCAGCACTCCGATTTCTTCCATGCCAAATTGAATTTCCAATTGGCGTTCGGAATCTTGCAACCATTTGTTCAGTTTCTTTTCGTGTATTTCCAGTTTGTCTTCAATTTCGTCGGCCAAATTGCCCTGTAACTGCATTGTATACAGGTTTTTAGCTGATTTCACAGCGTCAGGAAGCATGGCTTGCATAATGTCCAAATGTGCTTGTTCAATTTCGAGCGTTGGCAAATCGTCAAACAAACGGTAGTGTTTCACAAACCTGTCATAACTATCCATATTGCCCACCTCGGCACCAATAAACGAACGCCCAACCACAAAAGCTTTGGACAGAATGGCTTGTCCTTTGCAATTGGAAGTGATACCCTGAAAAATAAACCATGCCGATTTTTCGGGCAATGGACTGCGCATTCTCACCACAGGTGCATTTCCCTTGTCGATACGCGCCAGAATTTTGAATTGTAGCCAGCGTGCCAGTGGGTGCATGTCGTAAAGCAATTGTTGCGAAGGCCATTCTCCAATTTTTTTGCGCGCTTTCACAATGGCTTTTTCCACCACTTCTTTATCGCAGGTAAGCTTAAACGTATCTTTCCTGTCGGGAAAAGCTTCTTCGGGAATATCGTACAAGACACCGGTAATTTCTCCATTTTTACCACACAATTCATCTGTTTGCACAAACTCAATAGTTTCATCAAATCGGTCCACTAAAATTTGGTCTTTCAAGCGCGTATTATCCGATTTTAATTCATCTATCAGTGTGGCATAATAATCGAAATCGCCCGAATAGAATGAGCTATGTGGGGATTCAAAAATATTTTCTTTTGTAGGTTCGTTTTCAAGGATATTCATAATTTCATCCCAATCAACCTCATCGTCTTTTTGTTTGCTGTCCAATAACGAAACATCACCTTTAACAAAAGCCTTTGTAATGAGTTTTTCCTCTTTGTTGGTGTCATAGAGCATCCACAAGCTGGCAGCATCACCTAATGTTTTATATACTTCTTCTTCTTTTTCTTTCAATTTATCCAAAATACGAAAATCATCTTTTATGGTTGGATTGTCCGATTTAGAAATCAGGTAGTAAATGTAAGGCGTATTTGTTTGTCCAAAGCGGTCGATACGTCCATTGCGCTGTTCGAGGGTGATGATAGACCACGGAATATCATAATTGAACATGGTGTGGCAATGGTAATGAAGGTTTACACCCTGACTACCGGCATCGGAGGCCAGAAATAAACGAATGGTGCTATCTTCTTTCGAGAAATTATCAATAATGGCTTGTTGGTCTGTGTCTGTAAGGCTACCATTGAACTGAATAATTGCCGTAGGGTCGATGTTGAAAGTGGTTTTGAGTTGCTCTTCCAGGTAATCAAGCGTTTTGCGGCGTTCGGCAAAAATGATAATGCGCTCGTCCTGTTTGCGACCTTTCCAACCTTTGGCTTTTAAGTGATTAATGAGTTCTGTTAGTTTACCATCCTCTTTTGCTTTCAGAATGTTTTCTAACTGCTGCTTTAAATCTAACAGAAATTCGGTTGTGGTTACTTCGTCTCTTTCTTTTGCCAAGCGGTTGTTAATCGTTTCCAAACAGGCCATTGGCGACGACATATAAGCTTTGAAAAGTCCAATGGTAAAAAGCAATGTGCCATTGGTCATGTCGCCATTTGATTCGGCAAAAGCTTCATTTCGTGCATTCTGGATCTGTTCTAATACTTTTTCTTCCGCTTTGAATAATGCACTGTGCAGACTTGTGGTGATACGGTCGCGAAACGAATCGCCCACTTCGTTTTCCACATCTTTCTTGAATCGGCGCACAAAAAGTGGCTGAATATCTTCGGGCGAAAACTCACCATTGTATGGCACTGCTGTTGGGTCAAGCAAAGTAATGAGATTGGCAAAGTTTTTCTTTTTCCCGTTGTGCGGTGTGGCTGATGTGAGCACCAAGGCTTCCGTCCGGTGCGATAGAAAATCAGCCAGCTCTCCACGTTGGCTGCTGTCATTGGCTACATTATGGCATTCGTCTATGGCCACAATATCCCATTTGATTTTTTCGAGGTGGTGACGGAATTTACCGTTATTCTTTAAGGTGTCGATAGAAACAATCACCTTGTCGTAATAATCGAACGGATTTTTATTAGAAGGAATGATGGCATTAATCCGGTCGACCCCCTGACTATCCAAGCGTACCAATGGTATGGAGAACCGCGACCAAATTTCCTGTTGAAACTGCGAAAGAATAGATTTTGGTGTTACCACCAGAATACGCTGTCCTTTACCACGACGAATCATTTCGGTAAGAAATATCCCTACCTGAATGGTTTTACCCAATCCCACACCATCTGCTATCAATATGCGTGGTTTTGGCAACGACAAAGCTTTAATGGTTGGTGTGAACTGGTAATTGCTGGGTCGAATGGCTGCTTTGTTGGCTATTTCTATACCCTCGGAATAGAATGAAGAATTGCGAAGAATAGTTTCGATAAACAGCTTCGATTTACGATAACCATTAGTTGTATCAGCCACCAAACGGGTTGATTCGGGCGTAATAACCTCATAATTTTCCAAACTAAGGTCGAAAATAAATTTCATCCCTTTTACCAGTTCGGTGATACCTTCCGCTTCAATAATGTCTTTTTCTACTTTTGTAACCAAAAAATCTTCGTTTCGCACGGTTAATCTTATTCCGGCGGCTATGTTGTGGGTTTTGGCAGTCATTTTAAATGGGAAAGTATCAGATTAGAAAATTCATATTTTAAGAGGTCAAAAATAGTGAAAATTATTCAGAAATTAGTTTTTTATTTTATAAATTGGATAAAATTTGCGATTTAAATTGACTTTCAAAATTATTGCCATAAGTAACAACTGTTCATTAATTAGGATCTCACCCCACTCTCAGCACTTTCCCTGCTTCAGCTCCTTTCACTTCCACCGGCTTCCCAAAATCATCATACGCACCAAACTCAACGGCTACAACAAGAACAAGGGTGTCGCAGGTGTTAAAGGTAATTTGCGGATGTGTCAGATCCAGTTTTATTTCAAGGGTTTGTGCGTTTACAGTACTTGTGGTCGGAAACCACTCAGTCGATACAATGCGTCGGCCTATTCCTATAGAATCGTGCACAGGTTCGTAGCATTACCGTAGCTGTAAGCCAGTACAAATATAAATAAATTATATTTAATTCAAAAACAATCCATATATAATCCATATCTATATGATACGGGTTATATATGGATTATATATGGTTTATATATGGGTTATATATGGATTATCTACGAATATGGGGCGAATAAGATGCGGAGTTGCAGGAAATGTAGGTGCACAACAAACACCCCACACTAAAGCAGTTCTGGAGTGCTTTGGTGTGGGGTGTGATTGTTTATAGCGATTTTTTTAGTGAACGATTAGTTTTCCAATCCTGTTTTTGTAACTTACAACATATACTCCGGGCTTTAGCTGCTCCGTGTTTAGTTCTAAATTATTCGAATTCAATGTTGGTTGCAGTTGCATTACCGATTTGCCTGTCACATCGTAAATAACAATATGCTGTTTTGGATCAATAGTTTCAGGTATGCTAAAGCTAAGCGGTTCGCCCGATTTTACCGGATTGGGAAAGAAAGATAAGGCCGGTAAATTTACCGCAGCAATGCCTGTTGTAATCTTCAAAATTCCTTTTGTTGTACTTTGTCCCTGATAGGCATTTTGTGGCATGCTGAAGTCTACAATTGATTTATTATTTCCATCGTTGCTATTGCTGCAAAGTAAGCCTGTCAGTGTTACTTTCAGGGTGGTAATAGGCGTTGTTTCGCAATAGGGATTGGCTGCCGTTACAAATACTGAATCGGCTGTCCACTTTACCTGAACTACCGCTGGCTTATCTACCTGACAACTACCCTGATTATTGGGTAAGTTAACAATGCCGGCAGTATAAAATACGGCTTGTACGGTATTTGAGTTTTTATCGTAAACTGCTTGTGAGCTTGTTGTGTTGGCTAAAATTTCGAATGCAGGATTGGCTACCTTGCTTTTCAATATTGGTAAAATTGTTTGTGGGTATACAGCGTAAGCATATTGCTCATTCGATGGCAAATTTCCATGATTTACGCCTATCCATGCTACGGGAGTAGTGCCTATAGTTTGGGTTTGATAATTTAAGCCCGTATTTTTCACAAAATGATATCCAACACCATTCACTAATGCCCAGTTCGAAGTGAGTGGTTGTGCTGTTTGAGCGGCCGAAATGTTTAAGTCGGTTCCGTTATTGTCGATGGTAAAAGAATTGTTGTATTTTACCTGATTTACGGTAGTGGTAAAAGGAATATTGTAGTTAGCCCCTGCCGTAATGCCTGCTCCCAACAACACATAATAGTCAGGAAAATAGTAGTACGACTTGTAAGCTTTTAGTTTAATTTCGGTCTGCGACTTCTCGAAAATAAATCCGCTTGCTCCTGTTTTTCTATCCGACACGCCTCCGGCAAAAGCATTCAGATTCGACCCATTGTCGCCCATGTTTACTAAAGGCAATGCTGTTGTAACAGGCTTTTGAGGTGCGGTAACTCCGGGCAGTCTTCTCCAGTTCTGATTGGCTACAATATCGTAGCGTTCGCTACCGGATACATACAGATAATTCACGCCCGATCCGGCATAGAAATTAGAAAGACCGCTTCCATTTCCACTCTC